>JAWVGK010000152.1:0-6247 GCA_033855155.1 Solirubrobacteraceae bacterium
TCGGCCCGCACGCGCGTGCGGCCCGCACCTGCGGCGAGCGCAGCGCGCCGGCGAGGTCGCGCCGCACGCTGTCGCGCAGGCGCAGCTCGCGGTTGACGTAGCGCGGGTTGAACGTCGTCGCGGTGAACGCGACGCCGCCGGCGATGACGAGCAGCGCCCCGGCCGCCCACGGGCGCCGCGCCCGGTGCCCGCGCGGCAGCCGGCTCCAGCCCGCGATCGCGAACGCCGCGAACAGCATCAGCGCGAGCGCCGCGACGAGCACGTAGCGGTTGATGACCGAGAAGCCGCGCAGCGACACGAGCAGGAACGTCCCAATGCCCCACCCCAACAGCGTCGCGGGCACGAGCAGGCGCTCGCGCGCCATCCGCCACGCGAGCACGATCCCGCCGAGCGCCGCGACGAACACCGGCGGCTTCGTCAGCTCGGAGACGAAGCGCAGCGTCACGCCCGGCAGCTCGAGCAGCGACTGGCGACGGCCGAGCTGGCGCGCGGACTCCGTCGTGTAGTTCAGCGAGTACATCGGGTCGCCGGTCACGACGAAGTCCGTCAGCGCCCACACGACGGGTGCGAACGCGACGACCGCGCCGACGCGCAGCCACTCGCGCAGCGGGCGTCCCCAGGCGATCCAGATGCCGTACAAGCCGGCGAGCAGCCACGCCTCGGGGCGCAGCAGCCCGGCAAGCGTCAGCAGGACCCAGACGGCGCCGCCGCGCTTCGGACGCGCGGCCTCGAGCGCCGCCGCCCACAGGATCAGCGCGAGGTACGGGATGTCGATGTAGCCGCGCGCGGCGAGAAACGGGAAGTCCAGCCGGCTGAGCAGCAGCAGCGCCGCGACGAGCCCGACGATCGCGCCGAACGTCTCCTTGCCGAGCCGGTACATCCCCGCCACGAGCGCGACGAACGCCACGACGCACAGCCCCAGCAGCGTGCGGTCGCCGGCGCCGCCGAGCGCCGCCAGCGGGACGCAGATCGCGACCCACAGCGGGTGCTGGGTCGGGGCGCGGTAGGCGTCGAAGGAGGGCAGCGCGCCATGCAGCAGCTCGCGCCCCCACAGCAGCGAGTACAGCGAGTCGTAGTTGGAGTAGGTCGGGTAGACGAAGAAGCCGCCGAGCGCCGCGACCGTCAGCACGGCGAGCGCCAGCGCCTCCCAGCGCGACCAGCGGGCCAGCCTCGCCACCGTCAGCGGTCTGGCAGGCTGCTGGTCGAGCGGAGCGCGGGCCTCATGCTGGGCGCCAACCTATCGCAGCCGCCAGCGCCGCCGGCGCTGCGCGGCGCCCGGCTCAGCTGAGCTTCGCCACGACGCCCGCCGCCTTGAGCAGGTCGACCGGTCCGAACGACCCGCTCTGGCCGTAGGTCGGCTCCCAATCGGGATCCTGACGCAGGTAGGACTGCCCGTCGCCCTCGATCAGCCCGTAGATGACCTCCGCGACGATGCGCCCGCCGACCGCGACGAGGTGCTCGCCGCTGGCCATCACCTCCGCCTCGCGCAGGATGTAGAACCACAGCGGCGTGCGCTTCTCGAGGTGCAGGGCCTTGAGGTCGTCGAGGTCTCCGGGCCCGAGGGCTGGCAGCTGCATCGCGGCGGCGACACGCTGCCCCGACGGCACCTTCATCGTCAGCGCCCGCAGCAGGTTGCGCGAGGCCGGCGACGTGGGCTCGCCCTGGGCCTGACCCATGAGGTCGAACAGGATCGACGAGAGCGTCGTGTCGATCTTCTTGTTGCTGCGGAAGCGGCCGTAGCCGAAGTCGAAGAACGTCTGCCAGTCGACGAACCGCCGGGCGGCCCGCGGCCCGCCGCGCAGATCCTCCTGGTCGGCGGGGTTCGGGTCTCCGGGCTTGAAGAACAGGGCGAAGAACTGCTGCTGGGGATCGGCGGCGCGAGGCTCGACGTCGGATCGAACGTCGATGCTTGCCCATGGGGCCATGTGTGCGCCTGCTCCTCCGGTAGCTGCGGAAGCTGCACCCTTGTCGGTCGTGGCGGCCGGCACTGTGCACACAGTTCGTCAGGCGACCGACCAGACCGTGACCGGGGCGTCCTTGCCGCGGACGCTCATCTCGGCGACGAGCACGAGGTCGTCGCGTGGCTGCGTGTGCATCTCGCGCACGGAGTCCGACATGAAGATCGAGTGCCCGGTGCCCTTCGTCATCGACTCCAGGCGCGCGGCGGTGTTCGTCGTGTCGCCGATCGTCGAGTACTCCATCCGCCGCTGGCTGCCGACGTTGCCGGCCATGACGGGCCCGCTGTTGAGGCCGATGCCGATCTGGAAGGGCTCGTCGCCGCGCTCGCGCAGCATCGCGTTGAAGTCCTCGAGCGCGGGGCCCGTCATCTGCTCGGCGGCGGCGAGCGCCCGGTCGGCGTGATCGGGCTGGTCGGCGGGCGCGCCGAAGACGGCCATGATGCCGTCGCCCATGTAGGCGACGAGCGTGCCGCCGTGCTCGTGGATGACGTCGCTCATGACGGTGAGGTACGCGTTGAGCACGTCGATGACCTGCTCCGGCGTGTGCTTCTCGGAGTACGCGGTGAAGCCGCGCAGGTCGCTGAACATGACGGTCACGACCTTGCGCTCGCCGCCGAGCCGCAGGCCGTCGCTGCGCGCGAGCACCTCGTCGACGACCGCCTCGGGCACAAAGCGCGCGAACAGGTCGCGCACGCGCTCGCGCTCGAACGCGCCGACGGTCGTCGCGACGCCGAGCGCACCGACGAAGCCCAGCCCGAGCGCGGCCAGCGGATAGAGCATCGACACGATCAGGCCGGAGTCGAACGCCAGCTGCGCGAGCCCCGCGAAGGCGGCGCCCGTCACGAGGCCGACGACCGCCGCGCGCTGGGGCCCGAGCCGCAGCGTCGAGGCGGCGCCGAGCAGCCCGAGCACGACGATCAACAGCGCGTCGACCCAGCGCGGGACGCTGCGCAGCGGCAGGCCGTCGAGGACCGTCTGGATCGCGGCGGCCTGGATCTCCGGACCGGACATCGTCTGATCCGACGAGGTCGCGACCGGGAAGACGTCCTTCAGCGACTGCGCGGTCGCGCCGACGACGACGATCTTGCCGCGAAACGTGCGCGGGTCGACGCGGCCGCGATCGACGTCGACGAACGACACGGCGCGGATCGTGCCCGGCGGCCCCGGGAAGTCGATCCAGGCGCTGGCGTCGGAGTCGAAGTCAGCGCGCGTCGCCAGCGGGCGCCCGCGCGCGAGCTCGGCGGCGACGAGCGGGAAGCCGAGCAGCCCGGACTCGTCGTAGGCCAGACGGCGGATCACGAGACCCGGGTCGTTGGGGAGGTTGACGCTCGCGCCACGCGCGCCGATCCGCGCCAGGCTGTCGTGGCCGCCGAAGATGTTCGTCTTGCCGTCGACGCTGACCTCGCTCGTGCCGAGGACGATCCGGGGTGCCGCCTGGACCGCGCGCACGAGCGCGTTGTCGGCCTCGGCGTCGGGGCTCTGCTCGGTGAACTGGACGTCGTAGGCGATGACCTTCGCGCCGGCCTTCGTCAGCTGACGGATGACGCTCGCGTGGTGCGTGCGGCGAAACGGGAAGCGCTTGAGCCGCGTCATCGTGCGCGTGTCGATCGCGACGACGACGACATCGGGCGCCGCGTGCGTGCCGCGCACCGCGAAGCGCGCGTCGACGGTTTCGAGGTCGCTGCCGCGAAAGGCGTTGACGGCGTAGAGCACGAGCATCGTCGCGGTCGTCGCCAGGGCCAGCGATGCGTAGAGCGTCAGCGCGAGCCTGCGGCGTCGTGGCATCGGCGCAGTCTGCCGCACGCCCGCCGTGCCGCGAGCCGTCAGCGGCCGGCACCGGGCTCGCGGCAACCATCTAGGATCGGACGATCACGGACGGCAGGGGGGACCCGATGCGACAACGACACCCAACGCTCGGCAGGCGGATCGTCGTCATGGGCGCCGCGGTCCTGGCCGGCATCGCCAGCGCGGTCGCCGCCGCCGTCGTCGCGACGCCGGCGGCGGGCGTGACGAACCTCTACGCGCCGCAGAACACGGGCACGGCCGGAGGCGAGCTGTCGCAGTTCGCGGTGACGCCGGACGGCGCCCTCAGCCCCCTCCCGGCGGAGACGTTGCCGTCCCAGCCCGCCGACCTCGCCGTCACGCCCGACGGTCGCTTCGGCTACGTGGCGCTGTCGTCGGGCGTCGCCAGGCTCGTGCGCGGGGCAGGCGGGCGCATGCAGCTCGCCGGCGAGGTCGTTGACGCCGGCCCGACCACCACGATCCTCGTCGACCCGCGTGGCGCACGCGTGTTCTACGGCACCTCGCGCGGCGCGCTGGAGTCGCGAGCGATCGATCCCGCCAGCGGCGACCTCGGCGCGGCGGCGCCGATCGCGCTCGACGCGGCGGGATCCCCGCGCTCGCTCGCGATGACGCCGGCCGACACGAGCCTCTACGTCGGCGTCAGCAGCGGCACGAGCCTCGCGAGCGTCTTCCAGTTCGACGTCGATCCCGCGACCGGCGCCGCGACGCCGAAATCCGTGCCATATGTCAGCTGGCCGGGCTTGCCGCCCGCCCGCGTGCGCCAGCAGGCGTCGCTGGACATCGCCCGCATGGCGATCTCACCCGACGGCGGCCACCTGTACGCCGCCAGCGGCGACCCCGACACCGGCCTCGCGCACTTCGCGATCGGCGCGGCGGGCGCGCTGGGGCCGGGGACGATCGTCGGCGCGCCCGTGTCGCCCGACGTCAGCGCCACGAGCGTCGCGGCGATCTCGCCGGACGGGCTGTTCCTGTGGGCGCCGACGAGCGGCGGCGCCGAGCCGACCGGCCGCATCGACCGCTTCGCGATCGGCGCGGACGGCGCGCTGACGGTGCTCGATCCGCCCGCGCCCTACGCCCCGGGCGTCGACGAGCCGACGCGCGACGCGGTCGCCGCGCCGGACGGTCGCGCGCTGTACCTCGGCCAGGACGGCTACGTCGGCCACTGGACGGTCGGCCCCGACGCGACGCTCGCCAACGTCGCGAACGTCGCGATCCCGTCCGGTAGCGGCAACTCCGGGCTTGCGCTGTCGCCCTCGCAGGCGCCGGTCGCCTCGTTCACGGCGGCGGCGCAGCCCGCCGGCCAGGCGACGACGTTCGACGCCGGCGCCTCGACCGATCCCGACGGCAGCGTCGCGCGCTACGACTGGGACTTCGGCGACGGGGCGACGCTGCCCGCCGGCGGTCCGGCGCCGAGCCACGTCTACGCGACGCCCGGCGCGCGCGCCGTGACGCTCACCGTGACCGACGCCGACGGCACGTCGACGTCGAAGCTGTGGACCGGCTCGCGGATGCTGCGAAACGGCGGGCCGTCGGCGCGGACGACGCTCGCGCTGACGATCCCGCAAGCGCCGCTCGTGGTGCCGCCTCCTCCCCCGCGACCCCCGCCCCCGCCGGGGCCTGCGCCCGCGCCCGACAAGGGCGCATCGGTGACGATCTACGCGACGCGCGGCAGCGTGCGCGTGAAGGTGCCCGGCAGCAACACCTACGTCGACGTCAAGCTGCTGCGCGAGATCCCGCTCGGATCGACCGTCGACGCGCGCAACGGTCGCGTGCGCGTCACGGGCGAGGTCGACCCGCGAACGCACGAGCAGCAGTTTGCGACCTTCTACGAGGGCATCTTCAAGATCACGCAGACCAAGGGCGCCAAGCCGATCCTCGTCGCGACGCTCGTCGGCGGGACCTTCAAGGGCTGTGCCCGCGGCAGCGCGCGGATCAAGATCGCCGGCGCGCCGGTGCGCAGCGCCCGCGCGGGACGCATCCACTTCGTCGCCAAGCGCGCGAAGCGCAGCAAGCGCAAGGTGCGGCGGCTGTGGGGACGCGGCGACGGCGACTTCCGCACGACGGGGCGGCGCTCGTCGGCGACGGTTCGCGGCACGTGGTGGCTCGTCGAGGATCGCTGCGACGGCACGTACACGCGCGTGCGGCAGGGCAGGGTCGACGTGCGCGACTTCCGGCTGAAGAAGACGATCAAGCTGCGCTCCGGCAAGCGCTCGATCTACCTCGCGAAGGCGCCGTAGCGGTCGGCGGCTCGGCCCGGCCGGGCCCGACCCGCCCCCGGGGCCCACAACGACGGAGGCGACCGCTTGCGCGGTCGCCTCCGGTGCTACGCAGATCGGGTCCGGGCGAAGTGCCCGGGCCAGCGATCAGATGGCCTGGACGTTGACCGCCTTGGGGCCCTTGTCGCCGGCTTCGGCGTCATAGCTGACCTTGGCTCCCTCTGCGAGGCTGCGGTAGCCCTCGCCGAGAATGCCCGTGTGATGGACGAA
>JAWVGK010000153.1:0-5211 GCA_033855155.1 Solirubrobacteraceae bacterium
TCGACGGCGCCGATCGTGCCGAGGTCGTACGTCGGATCGCCGTGGATCTCGGCGCGCACGACGGCGTCGGTGAGCTTCGGCAGCTCCGCGCGCAGGCGCTCGAGCATGCGCTCCTCGTCCTCGCGGATCGACGCCGCGAGCGCGGCGGTGCGCTCGTCGTCAACGGTCTGCGCGAGACGCTCGAGGGCGATGTACGTCGCGATCTCCAGCGCCTCGACGGCGCACGAATCCTTGGCGTTCTTGAGGACCTTCTCCTCGCCGCCGCCGCCGCGCACGAGCGCCAGCGGCGCGCGGCCGAGCGCCAGCGCCTGCCCGACGACCATCTGCGCGACCGCGCCGACCATCTCGATCGGGTTCTTGCCGTGGTCGAGCTCGTCGAGGCGCGTGCCGATGCGGTCGGCGTGGGCGCGCGTCTCGCGCAGGTGGCGCTCGAGCAGCGTCCGGTAGCTGCCGCGGGGGGTCATGGCGATCTGTGCCTGCAGCTCGCGCACGAGGCCCTGCTCGCTCGAACGCGCCTCGTCGAGGTACTGCACGATCTTGTCTTTAGAGTCGGTCATGGGGTGCGGGGTTCCTTTGGGATCGGGGTGGGTGCGGATCACCAGCGATGCCCGCGAAGGCGGTCCACAGGTCGTCAGGAGGTATCCGGCGGATATGCGAGCAAACGTGTTGACCGGCGGTCGACACGCATCTTCGACGCAACATTGCTCAGGCCATGAGGCCCTTCTATCTGCCGCTCCGGTGCTCTACCATCATCCCGGCAGGACACGGGCGGGCGTCGCATGGATGTGACCGCGCCGCAGCGCATGGGAGTACCCGTGCGCGCGCAGGGTCAACCGCTTTCGGGAGGAACCACATGAGACGACGGATCGTCAAAGCCTGCGTCGCAGCACTGCTGGCCGCGGCCGCAACCGGCCCATCGGCCGCCTCGGCCGCGCCGAGCGGGCCGATCCATCCGGGCGTGCAGACGTTCACCAGTGGTGGGCAGTGCACGGCGAACTTCATCTTCCGCGACGCCGCCGGCACGTACGTCGGCCAGGCGGCGCACTGCGCCGGCACCGGCGCGGCGACATCCACGAACGGCTGCTCGGCGACGTCGCTGCCGATCAACACGCCGGTCACGGTGACCGGCGCCAGCCACCCCGGGACGATGGTCTACAGCTCGTGGCTGACGATGCAGGCGCGTCACGAGACCGACCCCAACACCTGCGCGTACAACGACCTCGCGCTCGTGAAGCTCGATCGCGCCGACGTCGCGAGCGTCGATCCGACGGTGCCGGGCTTCGGCGGCCCGACCGGCGTGGGTGGAGCCGCGGCGGCCGCGAGCGTGTACTCGTACGGCAACTCCGAGCTGCGCTTCGGCGTCAGCCAGCTCAGCCCGAAGCAGGGCCTCGTCCTGCAGGTCGCGGGCGGCGGCTGGAGTCGCACCGTCTACACCGTCACGCCCGGCATCCCCGGCGACTCCGGCAGCGGCTTCATGAACGGCGCCGGCCAGGCGATCGGCGTTCTGAGCACGCTCGCCCTCGCGCCGCTGGCGCTCTCCAACGGCGTCGGCGACCTCGCCACGGAGCTCGCGTACACGCGCGCAAACAGCGCGTTCAGCGGCGTGCAGATCGTCAACGGCACGCGGCCGTTTCAGTCCAGCCTGCTGAGCGCCATCCTCGGCGGCTGACGCGGCGGGGCGGTCATTGGTCCGGCCGGCGCTCGGCCGGCCGGACCGGGGTTCGTCATGGCGCTTTGACGACCGGCGCCTGGCGATCCCCGACGCGTCGGCGCCGATCCGCAGGGCGCCGGCAAGCCGCGAGCATCCGCGACCGGCTGGCCGGACGGCTCAGGTCTCCTCGGACGGCAGCAGGTGGCCGTCGCTCTCGACGTAGCCGTCCTTGCCGCCGACGGCGACGTAGATCAGGTCGCCCTCGCCGACGTTGCGGATGCGTCGCACCGTCGCCGCGTCGATGCGCGCGATGCCGCCGGGGCCGAGGCGGTGCACCGAGCCGTCGCCGAACTCGAGCTCGGCGTGGCCCTGGTGGATGAAGTACGTCTCCTCCTGCTCGTAGTGGTAGTGACGCCGGCCGGCGAACTCCTCGGGCATGACGATCGCGTTGATCCCCAGCGCCTTGACGTCGAGCGCGGGGCGGATCTTGCGAAACCCGCCGCCGTGGCCGAGCGCCGCGATGTTGCCGACCGCATAGCCCTCGCCGGTCACGACCTCCTGTGCTTCGTCCTCGGCCATCGTCGCTCTCCCGTCGCTCGGATCAGTGGTCGGCGACGGTGGCGCCCTCGGGGACCAGCGGCCGGCGCTGGTCGTCCCACAGCTGGATCCCGCCCGCCATCGAGTACGCGTCGTAGCCCGAGGCGCGAAACGCCTGCGCCGCCATCGCCGAGCGGGCTCCGAGCCGGCAGTGGAAGATGACGGGCTTGTCGCGCGCGATCTTGTCGGCGTTGGACGCCAGGCGCTCGAGCTCGACGTGGATCGCGCCCTCGATGCGCCCCTCGTCCCACTCGTACTGCTCGCGCACGTCGATGACCTGCGCCGTGCCGTCGGCAAGCGCCTTCGCGGTCTGCTCGGGCGAGACCTCGATGTCGTCGGAGTCGAAGATGGATGGCATGGCTCGAACGCTACCTCAGTGCACGCCGGGCGGCAGATCGAGACGCGGAAACGGCGCGCCCAGCGCGCCTTTTCCGGATCTCGACCGTCCGCGGGCGGCCGTGGACCGAGCAGCCGGCGCTCACTGCACGACGGGCGGCCGGTCGCGCGGGACCTCCGGCGCCGCGAGGGGGCTTGGGCGCATGCGCTGCCAGAGGCCGGCCGCGACGAGCAGCAGCAGGCCGAGGCCGATGAACGAGCCGACGCGATACAGCGACGTCAACGCCGCGAGGTCGTACAGGAAGACCTTGCCAACGGTCGCCAGCAGCAGCGCCAGCGACCCCAGCCGCAGCGCGCGGTCGTCGCGGCGTAGGCCGACGACGAGCGCGGTCAGGCCGGTCGTCGCCCACAGGGCGCTCAGCAGCAACTGGCCGAGCTGGCGCACGCCGAGCTCGAACAGGCCCGCGTCGGGCGTGCCGTCGCCGGGCTGGAAGGCCGTCACGAGCGCCGTCGAGGCCAGGTACAGCAGCGTGACCGCGCCGGCCGCGCCGAGGACCGCCCGGCCGCGCGCCAGCAGCAGGTCGACCGCGCCGCCGGGCTCGGCATCGCGCCTGCCGCGCGCCGCGAGCTGCGCGCCGCGCAGCGCCGCGAGCGCCGCCGCGCCGAGCGCCAGCGCGGTGCCGGGCACGTCGTCGAGCCCCGCGACGAGCGCGTCGACGGGGGCGACGACGAGCAGGCCGTAGCCAAGCGCGAGGCCGAGGTACGCGCCGGCGCCCCAGGCCGCTACCTCGTCGCGCTCGCGCAGGCCGATCGTGGCCAAGGCGACGGCCTCGGCGGCGTACGCCGCCGCCAGCAGCGAACCGTCGAGCGCGACCGCCGTGAGGTACGCGGCGCCGGTCATCGCGACGACGTCCAGCGCGATCGCCCAGTCGCGGCGCACGCCGTCGACGAAGCGCCCGGCGACGAACGCCGCGCACGCCGTCGCGGCGATCGCCGCGTAGCCGCCGCCGGCGATCGCGTGGTCGCTCGCGAGCGCGTCCGGCGGCACCTGCGTCAGCGCCTGGATGCAGGTCAGCAGCAGGTGGCCGCCGAGGCCGAGCCCCAGCAGCGTCGCGTCGCGGGCGGCGCGCTGCTCGTCGTCGCCGCTGAGCGTCCGCCGCGCGAGGACGCCGAAGCCCGCCGTCGTCGCGGCCCAGGCCAGCGCCAGCACCGGCCCGTGCAGGACGAGCCCGGCGGTGACGTCCGCGAGTACGACGCCGAGCACGAGCGACAGCAGCCGGATGTCGCGGTTGACGCGCGTGGCGCGCGTCGCGAGGCCGACGGCGAGGTGCGAGACCGCGAGGCCGCCGAGCCACAGGCGCCCGACCGTCGTCGCGCCGGCCTCGTGCAGGCCGAACCAGCCGGCGATCGCCAGCGCGGTCGCGTTGGCGGTCAGCAGCAGCGCCGACGCCGGGCGCAGCAGGGTGGCCGGCAGGCGCAGCTCGAAGCCGATCGCGGCGGCGACGTACAGCGCGCCGAACGCCGATAGCACGACCACGATCGCGCCGGCGGACGGGCGCTCGGAGAACCACCACGCCCATTGCGGCAGGGTCGCCGCGAAGACCGCGAACGCGAGCCAGTTCCAGCGCTGCCAGACGAGCACGGCGGCGCCCGACGCAGCGGCGATCCACAGCAGCGTGAGCGTCGCGCCGGTCGACGGGGCGCCGGCGAGGACGGGCGCCAGCAGGCCGCCGACGAGGCCAAGCGCGCCGATGCCGCGCGCCTCCCAGCGCACGGCGAAGGCGGTCGCGAGCGCGCCGGTGGCGAACGCCAGCGCGAGCGCGACGCCGACGGGCAGCACGCCGTAGACCGGGCCGCCGACGGCGACCGTGATGAACAGGCCGGCGATGCCGGCCGACAGCGCCGCCAGCGACGCGTCGGTGCGCCCGGCACGCTCGTAGAGCCAGGTGCCCGCGCCGATCAGGCCGAGCGACAGCACGCCGGCGATCAGCGTGCGCCCGCCGGGGCCGATCCAGCCGCGAGAGATCGCGACCGCGAGCAGGAAGGCGATGCCGGCGACGACGGCGACGCCGCCGGTCCACGCGAGCACGCGCCCGCCGAGCAGGTCCTCGAGGTCGAAGCCCTCGCGGCCGGCGCCGGCGGCGCGTGGCCGCGCGGGGGTGGTGGAGGGTGCGGGAGTCGCAACCGGCGGCATCGGAGCGCGCCAGGCGGCGGTCGCCGCGACGGGCGATGGAGCCGGGGCGGCGGCGGGGTGCGGCGGCGGGGCGTGCGTCGCGGCCTGGGCGGCGGGGTCTGGCGGAGCGCCGGTCGCGACCCTGGTGGCGGGGTGCGGCGGGGCGCCGGTCGCGATCCGGGAGGCGGGGTCCGACGGCGGCGGGGCGTGCGTCGCGACCGCCTCGGCCGGTGCGTCGGCGAGCTGCGACTCGAGCACCTTGACGCGCTTGTGCAGGTTCGACGTCTGCCGTTCGAGTGTCGCCACGCGCGCCATGCCACTGCGGTTCATCCCGATCACCATTCCTTTGTCAACCACCGGTCAACAAGGACGGTACATGCTTGTCGACCGATGGTCAAGAGCGCGCTACACTCGTCCATGTGTCCGAACGCGCCTACCGACGCCTGCAGCGCGA
>JAWVGK010000154.1:0-11301 GCA_033855155.1 Solirubrobacteraceae bacterium
GCGGGCGGCACGACCGATCCGCGAGCCGTCGACGCGAGCGGGATCGACCCGGCGCACATCGTGCTGCCGATGCTCGTCCTGGCGCTGACGCAGTACGCGTGGTTCACGTTGTACGTACGCAACACGATGCTCGAGGTCCTGCGCGAAGACCACATCCAGTTCGCCAGGGCGCAGGGCATCGGCGAGGTCGCGGTGCTGTTGCGTCACGCGCTGCCCAACGCGCTCGTGCCGTTCGTGACGCTGATCGGCACGAACCTCTCCGAGCTGATCGGCGGCACGATCCTGATCGAGCAGATCTTCGGCTGGCCCGGCCTCGGCGCACTCACCTTGCAGGCCGCGATCCGCGAGGACATCCCGCTGCTGGTCGCGCTCACGCTCGCGGCGTCGGTCCTGGTCGTGCTCGGCAACCTGCTCGCCGACGTCCTGTACCGCGTCCTCGACCCGCGCGTGCGCGAGGCGACGGCATGAGCGCCGCGGACACGACGCTCGGCGCGCTGCGCGCCGGCGACGGGATCGGCCGGCGCACCGCGCGCGCCATCGGACGCTGGCCCGTGCCGGTGCTGATCGCCACCGCCGTCCTGTTCGTGCTCGTCGTCTGCGCGCTCGGGGCGGACGTCCTGGCGCCGCTCGACGATCGCGCCGTCGACTTCGATCAGGTCCTCGCCTCGCCGTCGTGGGCGCATCCGTTCGGGACCGACGACGTCGGCCGCGACCTGCTCGCCCGCGTCCTGCACGGCATCCGGATCTCGCTGATGATCGCCTCGTTCGCGGCGCTGACGGCGGTGGTCGTCGGCGCGTTCGTCGGCGTGCTCGCCGGGACGATGGGCGGCAAGGTCGACGCGGTCGTCATGCGCGCGACCGACGTCTTCGCGTCGCAGAACCACTTCCTGTTCGGGATCCTGCTCGTCGTGCTGTTTCGCCCGGTGCTCGGCGGCGCCGGCGCGATCATGCTGTCGGTCGGGTTCACGCACTGGCCATCGCTCGCACGAATCGTCAGGGGCGAGCTCATGTCCCTGCGTGAGCGCCCGTTCGTGTCGGCCGCGATCGGGGGCGGCGCGGGACGCTGGCGACTGGCACGACGCCACTACCTGCCCCACCTGCTGCCCGCGATCGGCCTCGCGTTCGTGCTGACCGTCCCGCACGCGATCTTCCACGAGTCCGCACTGTCGTTCCTCGGGCTCGGCCTGGAGCCGCATCGCGCGTCGTTGGGGAACATCCTGGCGGACGGGCAGCGCTCGCTGCTGGCAGGCGGATGGTGGGTCGCGTCGTTCCCGGGCCTGGCGATCCTCGTTGCCTCGATGACGATCGGCACGCTCGCCGAGCACTTCCGCGAGCAGCTGCACCCGCGCTGGCGTTCGGAGCTCGAGCTATGACACCGCTGCTCGACGTCGAGGACCTGTCCGTCGGCTTCCGCACGCGCCGCGGCGTCGTGCAGGCCCTGACACGGGCGTGCGTCTCGCTCGAGGCGGGTGAGCTGCTGCTGATCGTCGGCGAGAGCGGCTGCGGCAAGACCGTGCTCGCCCACTCGCTGCTGCGCCTGCTGCCCCGCAACGTCGACGTCAGCGGCTCGATCCGGCTCGACGGCACCGACGTGCTCGCGCTCAAGCCCGACGCGCTGCGCCGGATGCGCGGGCGCCGGATGGCGCTCATCCCGCAGAGCCCGGCCGCGTCGATGAACCCCGTGCGCCGGCTCGGTGGGCAGCTGCTCGAGGCGGCGCAGGCGCGCGGCCTCGGCGAGGCGCAGTCGCGGACCCGTCTGCGAGAGCTGCTCGCCGAGCTCGGCCTGGACTTCGACGTCATCGCCGGGCGCTACGTGCACCAGCTGTCGGGCGGCATGCAGCAGCGCGTCGTCAACGCGATGGCCCTGGTCGGCGACCCGGACGTCGTGATCGCCGACGAGCCGACCTCCGGCCTGGACGCAGACCTCGTCGACACGATGGCCGCACAGCTGCGCGAGATCTCCGCGCGAGGTGCGGCGCTGCTGGTCATCACTCACGACCTGCGCCTGGCACAGCGCCTCGGCGGTCGCATCGCGCTGCTGTACGCAAGCCGGATCGTCGAGCTCGCACCGACCGATCGCTTCTTCGCCGGACCCGCACACCCCTACGGGCGCGAGCTGCTGCGCGCGCTCCCCGAGCGCGAAGGCAAGTCGATCCCCGGCCTGTCGCCCGAGCTCACCGCGCTGCCCGCGCACTGCGCGTTCGCCGAGCGCTGCCCGGAGCGCTTCGATCGCTGTAACCAGGCCCTGCCCGACATGTACCCCACGTCTGGCGGCGTGCTCGCTCGCTGCTTCTCGCATGCTTAGCGCCCGGACGATCTCGAAGGCCTTCACCGCTTCCGGGCGGCCCGTCGTCGCGGTCGATCGCGTCTCGCTCAGCGTCAAGCCGGGCGCGCGCGTCGGGCTCGTCGGACCCAGTGGCTCGGGTAAGAGCACGCTCGCGCAGATCATGGCGATGCTGCTCGCACCCGACGGCGGCAGCCTGACGATCGACGGCGACCGCGTCGACGTCTGGGGCGTGCGCTGTAGACGCCACCTCCGCCACCGCGTCCAGCTGATCTTCCAGGCGCCCAGGATGTCCGTCGACCCGCGCCTGCGCCTCGGCGCCGCGATCCTCGAGCCGCTCGCTGCCAGCGCCATGCTCGGTGACGCGGTCGAGCGGGCCGCGCTGCTGTCGAGCTGGGCGACCCGCGTCGGGCTCACCGACGACCTGCTCGAGCGCTTCCCGCACGAGGTCTCCGAAGGCCAGCTGCAACGCGCGTGCCTCGCGCGCGCGCTCGTCGTCGCACCGCGCTACCTGATCTGCGACGAGCTCTCCTCGATGCTCGACGTCTCCACCCAAGCAGCGCTCCTGGAGGCGATCGCCGCGGTGCAAGAGCGCCAGGAGCTCGACGTGCTGCTCATCACCCACGACCGCGTGCTCGCCGACAGCTGGTGCTCGGAGATCGCCGACATCCGCGAGCTCGCGGATCGCTGCGAGGCCCCGGATGGCGGCGCCGCGCCGGCAACGCACGGACCGCCGCGCCACATCGAGCACCTCCGCGCCGGCGCGCGCGACACCCCGCACCCGACCACCAAGGACACGGCAACGATCAGCGAAGGAGCACCATGACCGACGAGCACCCGCACGACGCACCGCACGCCCACGAGCACGAGCACGACGGCGAGACGCATACGCACGCCCACACCGGGCACGAGCACGAGCACGTCGAGCACGCGCACGACCACGAGCACGACGGCGACAAGCACGAGCACCCGCACGTCCACGAAGCCGGCCTCGAGGAGGTCCACGAGCACGAGCACGCCTGACCCCGACGCGCGCACCCACCGAGGCTCGGGGCGCGGCGCGTCCCCGAGCCTCTCCCGTCCAACCCAGGCGGCGGAGCTCAGCGAGGCAGCGCTACGTCCGAGCTCAGCGCCTCCGCCACGGCGGGATGGACGATCTCGCCGCCGGCGACGTTGACGCCCAGGCGCAGCGCGGCGCTGGCGGCCAGGGCACCCTCCACGCCGCGCTCGGCGAGCTCGAGCACGTAGGGCAGCGTCGCGTTGGTCAACGCGTACGTCGCGGTGATCGGCACCGCGCCCGGCATGTTCGTGACGCAGTAGTGCGTGACGTCGTCGACCTGGTAGGTCGGGTCGGAGTGCGTCGTCGGGCGCGACGTCTCGAAGCAGCCGCCCTGGTCGATCGAGACGTCGACGAGCACCGCGCGCGGCTTCATCAGGCCGAGCTGCGCGCGCGTGACGACGTGCGGGGCGCGGGCGCCGTGGATCAGCACGGCGCCGATGACGAGGTCGGCCCGCGGCAGCATCTGCTCGATCGCCAGCGTCGACGAGTAGACCGTCGACGCGCGCCCGCCGAAGACGAGGTCAAGCTCGCGCAGGCGGTCGATCGAGCGGTCGAAGACGAACACTTCGGCCTGCATGCCGATCGCGATCAGCGCCGCGTTGAGGCCGACGACGCCGCCGCCGATGACGAGCACCGTCGCCGCCGCGACGCCGGGCACGCCGCCGAGCAGCACGCCGCGCCCGCCGAGCGGCTTCTCGAGCATGAACGCGCCCGCCTGCGTCGCGATCTTGCCCGCGACCTCGCTCATCGGCGCCAGCAGCGGCAGCCGTCCGCGCGCGTCCTCGACGGTCTCGTAGGCGATGCACGTCGCGCCCGACGCCCGCAGCCCGGCGGTGAGCTCGGGCGCCGCCGCGAGGTGCAGGTACGTGAACAGCGTCTGCTCGGGGCGCAGCCGCGCGGCCTCGTCGGGCTGGGGCTCCTTGACCTTCAGCACGAGCTCGCCGCGTCCCCAGACCTCCGCGGCGCCGTCGGCGATCAGCGCGCCCTGCGCCTCGTAGTCGGCGTCGGCGATCGCGCTGCCGGCGCCGGCGCCGGCCTGGACGAGGACCTCGTGGCCCCGCGCGGTCAGCTCGCGCACGCCCGCGGGCGTCAGCGCGACGCGGAACTCGTCGCGCTTGATCTCGGTCGGAACTGCGACGATCACCGTGCCGGCTCCCTTGCTCGCAGCGCGAGCCAGAACTCGATCCGGTCGCGCGGGTTGGGCAGTTCCCGGCGCACCGTAGCGCCGCGGCTGGCCGACCTCAACCGTCCCGGCGCGCCGGCCGGGCGAGGGACGAGCGTCAGCGGCTCAGATGCCCTGGCCGCCGTACTCCCGGATCTCGGACGCCTCCGCGCCCTGCTGGCCCTGCGTGATCGTGCACGTCACGCGCAGCCCCGAGGACAGCAGCTCGACGTCGGCGCCGGCCACGCCGTCGGGCGTCAGCGAGAGGTTGATGCCGCCGAGCTCCTGGTACTCGAAGTCCGGATGGATGACGCCGCGTCCTGTAGCGGAATCGAAAAAACCAACGGTGCCGATCAGCGTGGCCATGCCTGCTCCTCGAGGTTGGGAGCTCGCGACCGCGCGGCCCGAGCGACGCGGGACCCTAGCCGCGCGCGCGAGCGGCGCGGCGCCGTCCTGACCGCGGGCCGCCGAGTTGGCGCGCGAGCGGCCCTGGCCCGCGAGCGCCCGCGCCGCGCCACTACGCTGCCCCGATGAAGGGCTTCGCATCCGACAACAACGCCGGCGCGCATCCGCAGGTGCTCGCGGCGATGGCGGACGCCAACGAGGGCCACGCGACCGCCTACGGCCACGACCCGTGGACCGATCGCGCGCTCGGGCTGCTGCGCGAGCACTTCGGCGAGCAGGCGCGCTCGTACCTCGTCTTCAACGGCACGGCCGCCAACGTCCTGTGCCTGCGCGCGATGTGCCGGCCGTGGCAGTCGGTGATCTGCGCGGCGGGCGCCCACGTCGACGTCGACGAGGGCGGCGCCCCCGAGCGCATCGCCGGCGTGAAGCTGCAGGCCGTCGCGACGCCCGACGGCAAGCTCACGCCCGAGCTCGTCGCGACGCGGCTCGGGCGCCGGGGCGACGAGCACGCCGTCCAGCCGCGCGTCGTGTCGATCTCCCAGAGCACCGAGCGGGGCACGTGCTACGGCCTCGACGAGCTCGCCGCGCTCGCGACGTTCGCGCACGAGCACGACCTGCTGCTGCACGTCGACGGCGCGCGCCTGGCGAACGCGGCCGCGTCGCTCGGGGTGTCGCTGCGCGCGACCGCGACCGATGCCGGCGTCGACGCGCTGTCCTTCGGCGCGACGAAGAACGGCCTCGTCTTCGGCGAGGCGGTCGTGCTGCTCGCGCCCGGGCTCGACGACGGCGTCGCCCACCTGCGCAAGCAGACGCTGCAGCTCGCCTCAAAGGGACGCTTCCTCGCGGCGCAGTTCGTCGCGCTGCTCGAGGACGGCCTGTGGCAGCGCAGCGCCGCGCACGCCAACGCGATGGCCGCCCGCCTGGCCGCCGCGCTCGCCGGCGCGCCGGGCGTGCACATCACGCAGGCGGTGCAGGCCAACGGCGTCTTCGCCGTGATCGCGCCCGCCGCGGTCGAGCAGCTGCGGCGCGACTGGTACTTCTACGTCTGGGACGAGGGCAGCGGCGAGGTACGCTGGATGTGCTCCTGGGACACGACGCCCGAGGAGGTCGACGCGTTCGCGGCGGCGATCCGCGGCGCGGCGGCGGCGGCGCTCGAGCCGAGCGCCGGACGATGAGCGTCGACTTCGACCCGGGTCCATGGTGATCCGTGGAATTTCGGCCTTCCGTACGTAACGTCACACAGCGCTCTTGCCGAAGATAGGAACATGGGTATGAGCAATCTCATGGAACGCAGCTATCGCATAGCACGAGACGGCAGGACCGTCGTCTGCGACACGCTCGTCCTTCGCGGCGAGATCGACGTGCTGCGCGACGCTCTGGCCTGGAAGCGCGACCGCCTGTCGCGCCTCGATCACGACGACGCCGACGCCGTCATCGCGCTGCGCTCCTGGATGACGCTCGACGACATGCTCGCCGCGACGAGCGTCTTCGGCGACGAGGCTCCACTGACCCTGACGAGCGCGCAGGCGATCATGCTCTGCGAGCTGACGACCTGCTACGTCGCCGAGCGCGACGTCGAGAGCTACCAGCCGCTCGAGGAGCGCGACCGCATCGCGCTGCTGCGCACGCTCGGCGGACCCTTGATGGACTGCTGCTGCGAGTTCGTCACCGCGGAGGCCTCCGTTCGCGAGCCGCCGCTGCCCGTCTGACGGCGCCGCGCCAGGCTGCTTCGAACCCGCCGAAGGCCGCCGGCCGCGCGCGGCGCCTCGCTACGCTCTCTCGCTGAAGCGGTGGCGAGGAGAGGCAGCGAATGGACGAGCAGGAGCAGGTCGTGCAGGACGACCAGGTCGCCGTCGACCAGGTCAAGAGCGTCATCGAGAAGGCGATCGCGCGTCAGGAGACGCAGGTCGACGAGCACGTCGCGGCCTTTGGCGCCGAACACGCCGAGACGCTCGCGATGCGCAGCGAGCTCGCGTACTCCTACTGGCAGTCCGGTCGCCACGAGGACGCGATCGAGGTCGAGGAGGACGTGCTGGAGATCTCCGAGCGCACGCTGGGCGCCGAGGCGCCGGCGACGCTGCGCGCGCGCGTGAACCTCGCCGCCTCGTACTGGTCGGCAGGTCGCCACGAGGAGGCGATCCGCATCGAGGAGGAGGTTCTCGACGCGACCGAGCGCGTGCTCGGCCCCGACCACCTCGACACCCTCACCGCGCGCTCGAACCTGTCGTTCTCCTACGCCTCGGCCGGGCGCACCGCGGACGCGATCGAGGTGCTGCGGCGGGTGCTCGCCGATCGCACCCGCGTGCTCGGCGCCGACGACGTGGACACGCTCGACGCGCGCTCGAACCTCGCAAGCTCGCTGTGGTCGGTCGAGCGCCACGACGAGGCGATCGCGGTCGAGGAGGAGATCGTCTCGGAGGCCGCGCGGATCCTCGGCGCCGACCACACCGACACGCTCACCGCGCGCCGCGACCTCGCCTCGTCCTACCGCCAGGCCGGCCGCGCGCAGCAGGCGCGCGCGACGCAGGAGGCCCTCGTCGCCGACCTCGAGCGCGTCCTCGGCGCCGATCACCCCGCGACGCAGGCCGCGCAGAAGACGCTCGACGACAACGGCTGACGCGGCGCCGCGCTCAGCCGCCGCTGCTCGTGCCGCAGAAGGACGTGAGGTCGCCCGTGACGGCGACGACGCCGACGAGCCGGCCGTCGGCGTCGACGACCGCGACGCGACGCGCGTCGGTCCGCAGCGCGAGATCGCGACCTTTCGTGGCGGGATCGTCGGGGGAGACCGTTGCCCCGCGCTCGGCGATCCGCGCGAGCGCGAGCCCGGGATCGAGGTCGCCCTCGAGCTGCGCGGGCGTCAGCGAGCCGACGTAGCGACCGTCGTCGCAGACGAGCGCCATCCGTCGGCTGGTGCTCGCCGCGAAGTAGTCGCGCGCCTCGGCGACCGTCGCGGTCGCCTCGAGCGCGGTCAGCTGGGCGTGCAGGATGTCGCGTACCGACAGGTCGTCGGCCGCGTCGATCTTGATCTTGGACATGCGCACATCATGGCGTGCGCGCGATTGCGGCAAGATGTGCGCGTGGACATCGCATCGTTCGCCGCCCTCGCCGCAGATCGCGACGCGCCGATCGACGTGCTCGCGCTCGCGATCGCCGCGGAGTTTCGCGACGACGTCGACGCGGACGCCGCGCTCTCGCACCTCGACGAGCTCGGCGAGGAGGTGGCGGCCGTGCGGGCGGACCTCGACGGCTCCGACGCCGGCATCCAAGCGCTGCGCGAGGTGCTCGGCGTGCGCCACGACTTCCACGGCGACGAGGGCGATCCGGCGCACTACGACGACCCGGCCAACTCGATGCTCGATCTCGTGCTCGAGCGTCGGCGCGGGCTGCCGATCGCGCTGTCGGTGTTGTACGTCGCGACGGCACGCCGCGCCGGCATCGCGCTCGGCGGCGTCGGCCTGCCCGGCCACTACGTCGTGCGCGATCTCGCGGCCGTCCCGCCGGTGCTGATCGACCCGTTCGCGGGCGGCGTGCGCCTGGAGGTCGAGCCGTCGACGAACGTGCGCCCGTGGGGCGCGCACGAGACGGCGCTGCGGATGCTCACGAACCTCGTCGGCTCCTACCGGCGGCGCAGCGATCTCGGCCGCGCGATCCGCGCCGCGGAGCTGCGCCTGACGCTGCCCAGCGATCGCGCGCGCAGTCGCGCGCTGCGCATGGAGTGGCTGTCGCTGCAGTCGCAGCTGAACTGACGCACGACGCTCGTCCGCGGGCCGCACGCGCGAGGCGCGGCGGCCGGCGGACGCGAACTGCCTACGCCTCTTCGGTCTGCCCGGTGCGGCCGTGGTCGGGGTTGGCCTTCTCGCCGGCCCAGCTGCCGCGGGTGTCGTCCGGGCCGCCGATGTTCGTCGCGTCGGCGTCGTCGCCGCCGTCGCGGGGCACCTGCTCGGCGTTCGTCTCGGAGGCGAGGCCGCCGAGCGCGTCCGGGTTCATCTCCTGCTCGTCGGACGGCGGCGACGGGTCCTCGTCGACGAGCTCGCGCGGCACGACGCCGGTGTCGCCGGCGCCGCCCTTCGCACTGTCGGGCTCGTCGACGCCGCCCCGGTAGGTCTGCGGATCGTCCATCTCTCCGGACATGCGGTGTCTCCCGGTCTCGATTACTGTGCCCTCGCACTACCCATTGGTCGCGCCGGGTATGAATCGCGGCGCGCGGGGGCATCTCCTCCACCGTCGAAGGGAGCAGCTCATGGCTGACAAGACCTGCGGTCACGAAGGGTGCACGTGCGAGGCTCGCGAGGACGGCTTCTGCTCGGACTACTGCGCACGCCACGCCGGCAAGGAGGGCCACGTCGCCCACGAGTGCGGCTGCGGCCACGCGGTCTGCGAGACCGAGGCGGCCGCCGAGTGAGCGCCCGGCGCGGCGCGTGAGCGACGGCGCGCCGGGGCGCCCGCCGGCGCGCGAGCGCTGGAACGAGCGCTACGGCGCGGGCAGCTTCGATGCCTTGCCCGACGCGCCCGCTGAGTGGCTCGTCGAGCACCGCGCGCTGCTCCACGAGCTGCGTGCCGCGCGCGCCGACCCGCGCGCGCTCGACGTCGCCTGCGGCGACGGGCGCCACGCCCGCCAGCTCGCCGAGCTCGGCTTCGCCGTCGACGCGATCGACGTCTCGGACGTCGCGATCGACGCCCTGCGCGCCGCGGCCGCCGACCTCGGCCTAGCGATCGACGCGCGCGTCGTGGACCTCGAGCGCGAGGCGCTGCCCGAGGATCGCTACGACGTCGTCGTCTGCATGAGCTACCTGCAGCGCGACCTGTTCGGCGCGCTCGAGCGCGCCCTGCGCCCGGGCGGGCTGTTGCTGTACGAGACGTTCGCGCCTGCGCACGTCGAGGAGCTCGGCAAGCCCTTCAACCCGGCCTACGTCCTCGATCGCAACGAGCTGCTGCACGCCTTTTCGACGCTGCACGTGCGCCACTACCGCGAGGGCGCGGTGCAGCGCCGCGGCGGCCCGCGCGGCGTGGCGAGCCTCGTCGCGCAGCGGCTGGCATAGCCTGGCGCGATGGCGACCCGGCCGGAGATCCTGCTGACCGTCATCGGCGGCTACCTCGGCGCCGGCAAGACGACGCTGCTCAACCACGTCCTGCGCGACGCGGGCGACCGCCGGCTGGCGGTGCTCGTCAACGACTTCGGCGCGATCAGCATCGATGCCGAGCTCGTGCAGTCGCGCGACGGAGAGCTGCTGAGCCTCGCCAACGGCTGCATCTGCTGTGCCATCGGCGGCGACTTCATCGCGGCGCTCGCGCGGCTGCGCGACGTCGACGAGCCGCCCGAGCAGGTCGTCGTCGAGGCCAGCGGCGTCGCCGACCCGGCGCAGATCGCGATCTTCGGCGACATGCCCGGCTACCGGCGCGACGCGGTCGTCGTCGTCGTCGACGCCGAGACCGTGCGCTCGCGCGCCGCCGGCGAGCACACCGGCCATCAGGTCCTGCGCCAGCTGCGCGCCGCCGACCTACTCGTGCTCAACAAGATCGACCTCGTGCAGGACGCGGCCGTCGCCGAGCTGCGGGCGTGGCTGCGCGAGATCGCCGGCCCGTCGACCGGGATCGTCGACGCGGCGTTCGGCGACGTCCCCGTCGACGTGCTGATCGGCGCGCGCCACGCCGCGGTCGCGCGCGACGCGCGCACGCCGCCGCCTCACGATCACCACGACCACCACGCCCATCCGGACTACGCGAGCTGGAGCTGGAGCGCCGCGGCGCCGCTGCGCGGCAGCGGCCTCGTGCGGTGGCTGGAGTCGCTGCCCGACGGCGTCGTGCGCGCGAAGGGCCTGCTGTACCTGCGCGAGAACGTCGCCAACCGCTACCTGCTGCAGGCCGTCGGCCGGCGCTACAGCATCGAGGCGCAGGGGCCGTGGCGCGACGAGGCGCCGGGGTCGCGGCTCGTCGTCATCGGCCTGCCGGGATCCGTCGACGCCGACGCGTTCGACGCCGCGATGGCATCGCTCACGGCCGCGCAGCCCGCCGCCGGCTGAGCACGCAGCCGACCGTCGCGCCGTAGGCGACGTGGTCGAGCACCTGCGGGAGCGTCGCGAGCGCGCGGATGCGGGGGAAGCGCCGACCGACGACGCCGAGGTCCAGCGCCGCGATCGCCAGCCCGGCGAGCACCGACCAGGCGAGCGTGCGACGCCGCGGCAGCGTCGCCGCGAGCACGAGCGCCCAGCCGAGCGACAGCGCGCCGTGGGCGACCAGCGCCGCCGGCAGCAGCCGTGACGGGCGCCGCTCGTCGCGCAGCAGCAGCGTGCCGGCCGCCAGCGACGCCTCCAGCGGATCGACGCCGCTGAGGATCGCGTGCAGCGTCGACGGCACGCCGCTGAGGACCGCCGCCGCCGCGCCCGCGGCCAT
>JAWVGK010000155.1:0-2720 GCA_033855155.1 Solirubrobacteraceae bacterium
GCCCCGCCAGCGCGGCAACGCCGGCGAGGACCGCGCCGAGCTCCTCCCGACCCTCGACCAGCTCGGCCGTCTCGTGCGGGTCGGAGATCACCGCGGCGTCCTCGAGCTGCGTCTGCGGCCGGCGCGAGCGGTCGCGGTAGTAGTTCGCAGCGAGGTTGTGCGCGATGCGGATCAGCCACGGCCGCAGCGGCCGCCCGTCCGACTCGCGCTGCGCGCGCTCGAAGTGGCGGTACGCCTGGAGGAACGTCTGCTCGGTCAGGTCCTCGGCGTCGTGGTGGTTGCCGACGCGGTAGTACGCGTAGGAGTAGACGTCGCGCAGGTGCACCCGGTAGAGGTCCGAGAAGTCCGCGTCGAGCCTCGCCTTGTGCTGTCGGTCCACGCATCGCAGCCTACCCGGGAGGTGTGCCTCGATCGGTCCGCGCGCGCTCGGTCACGGCGCCCGCCAACGCGACGTCGGCCGCGACCGCGACGGGCACGCCGTTGGCGCCCTCGACCGGCTCGGCGGCGGTGCCGTTGCGCTGCGGACGACCGCCCGGCGCCGTCACGTGCGCGGTGAACGCCTCGGGGTCGATGCGCCCGTCGACGAGCGCCACGAGGCGGTCGAGCGTCGGCGACGGAACGCCTTCGCGCCGCAGCGTGCGGGCGAGCAGCGCGACCCCGTCGAGCGCCTCGCTGGACTGCCCGAGCTCGTCGCCGATGCTCTCGGCGGGCATGCCCTGTCCGAGCAGCTCGCCCGCGCGGCGGTTGCGGCTGCCCTCCGCGACGACCGTCGCGACGAGGTCGCCGGCGCCCGCGAGGCCCGCGAACGTCTGCGGGCTCACGCCGCGCGAGCGCGCGAACGCGTCGACCTCGGCGAAGACCTTGCCGGCGGCGGCGCCGGCGGCGTTCGGTCCGCTGACGCCGGCGACCGCGGCGGCGAGCGCGGCGGCGTTCTTCGCCGTTCCCGCGAGCTCGACGCCCGCGACGTCGCTCGTGCTGGAGGCGTCGAAGCCCGCCGTGCGCAGCACGCGCCGCAGCTGCGAGGCGAAGACGCCGTCGACCGAGCCGACGACCAGCGATGCGCCGTGGTTCAGCGCGTCGGCCGCGTGGCTCGGGCCGCCGATGCAGGCGACGGCGCGTGCGCGGACGCGCTCGGAGACATACG
Organism: Solirubrobacteraceae bacterium; assembly: GCA_033855155.1. Lineage (GTDB taxonomy): Bacteria > Actinomycetota > Thermoleophilia > Solirubrobacterales > Solirubrobacteraceae > CADCVQ01. Next base: position 1,145 of record JAWVGK010000155.1, read on the forward strand.
CGCTGGGCAACGTGCCGAGCGGCGCGACGAGGCCCTTGGACAGCACGAGCACGCCGGCGCGGTCGGGGATCGCCTCGGCGTGCGCGTCGACGGCGACCGGCAGAGCGCCCGCGGGCACCGCGAAGCAGACGATGTCCGCGCGCGCGAAGGCCAGCCGCTCGGCGGTCGTGACGCTGACCGCGTCGGGGAGCGGGACGTCGGGCAGGTAGTGCTCGTTGACGCGCGTCTGCGCGAGCCGGCGCGCCTGCGCCTCGGTGCGGCAACCGAGCTCGACCTCGACGCCCGCGCGCGCGAGCGCGACTGCGAGGCCCGTGCCCCAGGCGCCGGCGCCGACGATCGCCGCGCGGCGCAGCGGTGCGGTGCCGCCGAGCCACTCCCATTGCAGGCTGACGCACGGCCAGACGCGATCGACGACCGCGCGCGCGAGCTGCGGCGACGGCTCCTGCACGCGCTCGAACTGCAGCGGTGCTCCGACGCGCAGGCGGACCTTGCGCGGGCGGATGCGCCAGTCCCTGCGCACGTCCTCGGTGCCGATCACCGCGACCGGGACGATCGGCGCGCCCGTCTCCAGCGCGAGGCGCCCGACGCCGCGCTTGGGGTTGCCGAGCGCGCCCGGGCGGGTGCGGGTGCCCTCGGGGAAGATCACGACGCAGTCGCCGCGCTCGAGGATCCGCCGCGCGGTGTCCAGCGCGTCGCGATCGCCGTGGCCGCGGTCGACCGGGAAGGCGCCGAGTGAGCTCAGCCACCAGGCCTGCAGCGGGTGGCGGAAGAGCTCGGCCTTCGCGACGAAGTAGACCGGGCGCCGGACGAGCGTCCCGATCACGAACGGGTCGAGGAACGAGCGATGGTTCGCCGCGATGATGACCGCGCCCTCGCGCGGGATGTGCTCGCTGCCGGTCCTCCTCATGCGGAAGTACAGCAGGAAGAAGGGTTCCAGGACCGCACGCGACAACCAGTAGACGAGCGGGTTGACGCCGCGCCCACGGGCTCGCGCCAGGAATCGGTTGCGTTCCATTGCCCACCGATACCCGCGGTGGTGACGACCGTTACAGTCTGGGGCGAGCATGGTCATCGATCGCGCCAAGACCGTTCGCGGAGCGCTCGCCGGCGTCGTCGCCGCCGGAACGTGGGCGGCGCAGCAGCCGGTCGACAAGCTGCTGTTCGGCGTCGACTACGACGACACGGAGCTGCTCGGCAAGGCGTTCACGCGCGGGCGCGCGTGGCCGGTCGTCGGCATGGTCGTGCATCTCGGCAACGGCGCCGCCCTCGGCGCGCTCTACACCGTGGCTGCCCCGCACCTGCCCGTCCCGTCGTGGTCGCGCGGGCCGCTCGTGGCGCTCGCCGAGCACCTCGCGACGTGGCCGCTGACGGTCCTCGTCGAGCGCGTCCACCCCGCCCGCGACGAGCTTCCCAAGCTCTCGGGCAACGTCGCCGCCTTCGCCCAGGCGACGTGGCGCCACCTGCTCTTCGGCGTCGTGCTCGGCGAGCTCGAGCGCCGCCTGAACCCGCCCACCGACCCGGAGCTGCCGCCGTACGAGCACGTGATGTCGAGCAACGGCCACGGCCGGCTCGAGCA
>JAWVGK010000156.1:0-8302 GCA_033855155.1 Solirubrobacteraceae bacterium
GTGATCGGCACCGGCGGGCGCACGAGCGTCACGGGGCCGCAGCTGCGCTCCAGGCTCGGCCTCTACGACACGTGGGCGCGCTTCACCGTCATCACCTCCGGCGCCGCCCGCGGCGACGCCAAGAAGCTTAGGCCGAAGCCGAAGCCGAAGTCGAAGCCGAAGGCGCCCGGCGGGCGGCCGGGCACGGGCGGCGCCCTGCCGCGCACGGCGCGCGCCGGCGCTGGCTGGGTCGCGCCGCTCGACACGCCGCTGCTGGCCGGGGGGCGCCACCGCGCGAACGTTTCCGCGCGCTACGGCGGCGAGTCCGGCCCGCTCGTGCGCTGATCGGCGGCGCAACCATCGCGCCCGGCGAACGTCATAGGGCCGTGCTGCGGCGCCCGCTCCTGATCGCGATCGTGCTGGCGCTGTCGGTGCCGCCGGCCGCGAGCGCGGGCACGGCCTCGATCGGTCCTCTGTCCTCCGGCCCGGTCTACGGCATGCAGCGCGCGCTGCTCTACGCGGCCGCGCCGGGCGAGCGCAACCGCATCGCGCTGACGGCGGATGCGGCGACGCCCCAGCCGTACGACGCCGTCCTGCGCGACAGCGCGGCCGTCGTGGTCGCGGGGCCCGGATGCGACGCGCTTGACGAGCACGCCGTGCGCTGCGTCGTCGAGCAGCCGCCGTCGCAGTCGGTCACGCTGGCGGTCGTCATCGACGCCGGCGACGGCGACGATACCGTCAGCGTGCCGGCGACTTGGGCCAATCCGGTCGAGGTGCGCGGCGGCGACGGACGGGACGTGCTGACCGGCTCGGGCACCCTCGACGGCGGCGCCGGCGACGACATGCTCACCGGCGGCGAGCCCGGACCGGCCGACGCCAAGGGCGCCGGCCCGGTGCGGGACTTCATCGCGGGCGGCCCCGGCGACGACGTCCTGCGCGGCGGCAGGGGGCCGGCGAGCTTCAGCGGCGGCGCCGGCGACGACGTCATTGCCGCCGGCGCCGGTGGCGGCAGCGTCTCCTACGCCGAGCGTCGCGTGGCCGTGCGGGTCGACCTCGCGGACGAGCGGGGCGTTGCCGGCGCGGCCGGCGAGCGCGACCGGATCAGCGGCGTGGACACGGTCTACGGCGGCGCCGGCGACGACGTGCTGCGCGGCGACGGCGGCGCCAACCGGCTCGACGGCGGTCCCGGCGACGACCGCCTGGTCGGACGCGGCGGCAACGACCAGCTGCTCGGCCGCGCGGGCGTGGACACGCTCGACGGCCGCGCCGGCGACGACGACCTCGACGGCGGCCCGGGTCGCGACAGCCTGCGCGGCGGCCCCGGCGCCGACGAGCTGCTCGCGAGCAGCGACGGCGATGCGCTCGACGGCGGCGCCGGCGACGACCGTTTCATCCCCCGGCTGGCACGCTCGCTGAGCTGCGGCAGCGGCGACGACGTCGTCGCCAGGCCGCGCGGCGGGCTGCTCGCGGGCTGCGAGACGGTGCTGATCGGCGCGCAGCGCTTTCCCGCCCACAGCGAGACGCTGTCCGTCGCGGCGCGCCCGAAGCTCGCCACCGGCGGCGTGCTGCGCCTGCCCTGGAGCTGCAACGCGACGGCGGGACGCTGCGACCTGCGCGTCGGGGTCCGACGCCTCGACGCGGCGGTCGACCGCGCCGGCGCGGTCATCCTCGAGCGCGGCGACGTCGGCACGATCGTCATCCGCTCGCGGCGCCACCTGCGCCGCGGTCAGCTCGTGACGGTCTCGATCTCCGGCGCGGTGTACTCGAGCTCCGGCAGGGGCGGCAGGACGATCTCGTTCAGCAGCTTCTGGCGCGTCAGGCTGTGATCGCTCAGCCGGTGTAGACGCGCGTCAGCGACTCCGCGACGCAGACGGGCTTCAGCGCGCCCTCGCCCTCGAACGTGAGCTTCATCGTGATCTGCGCGCCGCCGAGCACGTCCTCGACGTCGATCAGCTCGATCCGCATGCGCACGCGGTTGCCGACCGGCAGCGGCGCCGGGAAGCGCACGCGGTTGAGGCCGTAGTTCACGGCGAAGGCGAAGCCCTCGAAGCGCACGAGCTGCGCGGCGAGCATCGGGTGCAGCGCCAGCGTGTAGTAGCCGTGGGCGATCGTGCCGCCGAACGGCGTCTGCGTCGCGCGCTGCGGATCAACGTGGATCCACTGGTCGTCGCCGGTGACGCGCGCGAACTCGTCGACCGCCTCCTGCGTGACGTCGTGCCACTCGCTGACGCCGAGCTGCTCGCCGATCTTCGTGCGCAGCTCGCCGAGGTCGCTGATCGTGATCATGCGCCGCAGTCTAGGTGGGACCCGAGCCGGGGACAGGGCGCGCAGACGGCACTCCCGCCGCTCATACGCCGCGCCGGCGACCGGCAGCTCGACAGCCATTGCCGCCCGATCGCGCGTTGCGTGCGCGACGCACATGCGGCACACTCGCCCGGATGCGCGACCACCTTCGTCTCGGCAGCCGCTTGAGCTGGATCGGCGCGTGGCTGATCGGCGCCCTCGCGATCCCGGCGGGCATGCTGCTGCCCGCGGACCTGGCGATCATGATCCTTCCGCTGCTGATCGCGCCGCTGGCCCTCCTCGTCGACGTCCGCGCCGCAGAGAAGGGCCACCCACCGATGCTGTTCTACGGTTAGCAGCCCGGCAGCTCCACGCGCCGGACCTCTGAGGGCTTGGCGCTCGTATGGACCGTGTGGCGCATGCGAGACGCATCCCCGGCGTGGGCGACTACCGTGCCGCCCGGTGAGGGCCATGCGGTCGCGCAGCGGGCGGGGATGAGCCATGTGGCGTCGCTCGACGGCGCCCTGCTCGCGATGACGCGGCGCGGCGCGCTCAGCGAGGCGGCGCTCGTGCGCGCCGCGCAGCGCGGCTCGGAGGCGGCCGTCGCCGAGCTCTTCGACCGCCACTGGGGCGCCGCCCACCGCGCGGCGCTGCTCGTCACCGGCGACCGCGCCGCGGCCGAGGACATCGCGCAGGAGGCGTTCCTGTCGGCGCTGCGCGCGCTGCCGAGCTTCGACCTGCGCCGGCCACTGCGCCCCTGGCTGCACCGCATCGTCGTCAACCGGGCGATCGACTGGTCGCGCTCGCGCGCGCTGCGCCACGAGGTCGGCGCCGACGTCGCCGGCGAGCCGGCGGCGCGGCCGGTGACGGACGGCCCGCAGCTCGGCGACGACGTCATCGCCGCGCTCATGCGCCTCGGCCCCGAGCAACGCGCGGTCGTCGTCATGCGCTACGTGCTCGAGCTCACGCCGGGCGAGATCGGCGCGGCGCTCGGGCTGCCGCGCGGCACCGTCAACTCGCGCCTGCGCCGCGGGCTCGACGCGCTCGGCGACGTGCTGGAGCCGACCCCATGACCGAGCGCGAGCTGCGCGACGCGCTGCGGCGGGCCGCCCCCGACGACGACGGCGCCCGCGAGCGCTCGTGGCGCGTCGTGCGCGCCGCCTACGCCGACGCGCGGCCGCGCCCGCACCGCCGGCGCTGGGCGCCGCTGCTCGTCGCGCTCGCGCTGGTGCCGGTCGCCGCCGGCGCGGCGGCCGCGGCGAGCGCGCCGCACTCCGACGTCGGTCGCTGGGTGCGCGGCGTGCTCGGCGTCGGCGAGCGCCACGCGCGGCCCGTGCTCGGGCACGTGCCGGGCGGCGGGCGCCTGCTCGTCGAGGCCGGCGGCGGCGCGTGGGTCGTCGCGCCCGACGGCGCCAAGCGCCGCCTCGGCGCCTACGCCGGCACGTCGTGGTCGCCGCGCGGCCTGTTCGTCGTCGGCTGGCGCGGGCGCGAGCTGACGGCGCTCGAGCCCGGCGGGCGCGTGCGCTGGTCGCTGCCGGCACCCGCGCCCATCGGCGCCGCGCGCTGGGGCCCGGTCGACGGCTACCGCGTCGCGTACCTCGCCGGCGCGCAGCTGCGGATCGTCAACGGCAACGGCACCGGCGACCGCCTGCTCGCCGCCGCGCGCGCCGGCGTCGCGCCGGAGTGGCGGCCCGACTCCACGCGCACGCTTGCCTACGTCGACGCGCATGAGCGGGTGAACCTCGTCGCGATCGAATCCGGCCGGCGGCTGTGGCGCAGCGCGCCGCTGGAGCAGCCGACCGCGCTCGCGTGGTCCTCGCGCGGCGATCGCCTGCTCGTCGTCACGCGCCGGCGCCTCGTCGTGCTCGGCGCGCGCGGCCGGCGCCTGGCGTCGCGCGCGCTCGCGCCGGGCGTCGTCGTCACCGGCACGCAGTGGCGCCCGCGCGGCGCGCAGATCGCGATCGTGCGCCGCGACGGCGCGCGCCGGCGCAGCGAGCTCGTGCTCGCCGACGCCGACCGCGGGCTCGCGCAGCACGTCGTGTTCGGCGGCCCCGGCCGCTTCGGCGCCCCGGCGTGGTCGCCGGGCGCGACGCGCGTGCTCGTGCCCTGGCTGGACGCCGACCAGTGGCTGTTCCTGCGCCCGGGCTTCCGGCGCCTGACCGCGTTCGCGAACATCGCCGAGCAGTTCGCGCCCGGCGCGACCGCAGTGGCGTCCCCGCAGTCGGTGCAGTGGTGCTGCGCGACGGCGGAGCGGGCCGGCTGAGCCCTGCCGGACACGCGCGAGCCGCGAGCCGCGAGCCGCGAGCCGCGAGCTCGGCCATCCGGCGTCCGTGAGGCGCAGCGCCGAGCGCGCGACCGGCAGCGTCCCGCGCCCGCGTCCGCCGATAGCCTGCCCAGGCGTGCCAGGCCCGCTGCTCGTCGTCGACGCCCCGTCGCTGCTGTACCGCGCGTTCTTCGCGCTGCCGAAGAGCATCACCGACGCCGACGGCCATCCCGTCAACGCGCTGCTCGGGACCGCGAACCTCGTCCTGTACGTCGTCGAGCGCCACCAGCCGCGCGCGGTCGTGCTGTGCTTCGGCGCCGAGAAGGCCGCCTACCGCGCCGAGCTCTACGCGCCCTACCACGCCGATCGCCCCCCGATGCCCGACGAGCTCGAGCGCCAGTGGGGCGACGCGCCGGCGTTCTTCGGCGCCTTCGGCTGGACGATCCTCGGCGACCCCGAGCTCGAGGCCGACGACCTGCTCGGCTCGCTGGCGAAGATCGAGCAGGCGGCCGGCGGCAGCGCGCTGCTGTTCACCGGCGACCGCGACATGTTCCAGTGCGTCGGCGAGCAGGTGACGGTGCTGTTTCCGCGCGGCGGCAAGGACGGCCCGGAGGTCGTCGGGCCCGCCGAGGTGCGCGAGCGCTACGGCATCGAGCCCGAGCAGGTGCCGGACTTCATCGCGCTGCGCGGCGATCCGTCCGACGGGCTGCCCGGCGCCAAGGGCATCGGCGCGAAGGGCGCGCGCGACCTCCTGCGCGCGCACGGCACGCTCGAAGCGGCGATCGCGGCGGCCCGCAAGCCGGGCACGATGACGCCGCGCACGGCGGGCGCGCTGACGAGCGATCCGGAGGCGCTGCTGGCGTTCAAGGACATCGCCACGCTGCGCGACGCGGGCCTGCGCCGGCCGGCCGATGCACCCACCGACGGGGAGTCCGCGGCGGGCGCCGCGCGCGACCGCGGGATGAGCCGTCTGGCCGAGCGCCTCGCGAAGCTGGCGTAGCAACCGACGGCACTTGCGCGCTCGTACGCCATCATGTGCGCGAGTGGTGCCCCGCGTCTTGCTCTTCGTGCTCGCGGCCGTCGTCGCGCTCGCGTGCCCAGCGGGCGCCCTTGCCGCCGGCCCGCCCCCTCCCGTGCTGCTCTCGCAGGGCTGGCAGTTCGCGCCCGACGGCGGCGACCGGGGGCTCGGCGCGAACTGGCAGAGCGGGCGCTTCGGCACGGCGTGGGAGCCGGTCAGCGTGCCGAGCGTCTTCGACCCGCGTCCGCTCGCGCGGCTCTTCAAGGGCACGATCGGCTGGTATCGCATCGGCTTCACGGGCCCGCCCACCGGCGACGGGATGGGCTGGTGGCTGCGCTTCGAGCAGGTGCGCCGCATCGCGCGCGTGTGGCTCAACGGCCGCGAGGTCGGCGTCCATCGCGATCCGTACACGCCCTTCGAGATGCTCGCCAAGGGACTGCTCGCCGGCCGGCCGAACCTGCTCGTCGTGCGCGCCGACAGCCGCCGACCGCCCGGTACGCGCGAGGGCTGGTGGAACTGGGGCGGCATCACGCGCGCGGTCTCGCTCGTCGCCCGCGGACCGATCGTGCTGCGCGACGCCGGCGTGCTGGCGCGGCGCGCGTGCACGGCCCGGGGCTGTCGCTGGAAGGCGATCGTCGACGGCTGGCTGGAGAACCACGGCCTGCGCTCGCGCCGGGCCAGCGTCCGGCTGGCGTTGCGCTCGCCGAGCGGCGCGACCTCCGCAGGCGCCGCCAGCTCCCGCACGCTGCGCCCGGGCGAACGCGTGCGCGTGCGCTTCGCGGTCGCGGTGCGCGGCAAGCCGCAGCTGTGGGAGCCCGGCCACCCGCGCCTCTACGACACGACCGTCCGCACGCTCGTCGGCGGGCGCGTCGTCCAGAGCGAGCACTGGCGCACGGGCCTGCGGACCGTCGAGGTCGTCGACGGCGCGCTGCGCCTCAACGGCCACGTGCTCGACCTGCGCGGCGCGTCGATCCAGGAGGACGTCCCCGGTCGCGGGCCGGCGCTGACGGACGCGGACGTCGAGTCGACGATCGACGAGCTCAAGGCGCTTGGCGCGAACGTCACGCGAGCGCACTACCTGCTCGACGAGCGCCTGCTGCGACGCCTCGACGAGGAGGGGATCATGGTCTGGAGCCAGGCTCCCGTCTACCACCGCGACCGGCTGCTGCGCACGCCCGCCGAGCGCTCGGCCGAGCTCGACGAGCTGCGCAACACGATCGTCGCCGCGCGCAACCACCCGTCGGTCATCACGCACTCGGTCGCCAACGAGCTCTCGCCGCAGCCCGACGAGGTCAAGACGACGCGCCTGTGGATGCTCAACGCCGCCGAGCTCGCGCGCGACCTCGACCCGACGCTGCCGGTGTCCGTCGACGTGCTCTCCTACCCGGGCGTCGCGCGCCAGCGCACGTACGACGCCTTCGACATGCTCGGGATCAACTCGTACTACGGCTGGTACGAGGGCAAGCCCGACCGCTCGACCGCGAACCTCGACGACCTCGCGCCCTACCTGCGCGCGATGCACGCAAAGTACCCGCAGCAGGCGCTCGTGATGACGGAGTTCGGCGCCGAGGCGACCGAGGCGGGCCCGGCCGACGTCAAGCAGACCTACGCCTTCCAGGCGCGCTACCTGCAGCGCAACCTCGACATCATCGGCCGCCTCGGCTTCATGGGCGGGGCGATCTACTGGACCTCGCGCGAGTTCGCCGTCAAGCCGCACTGGGACGGCGGCGCGCAGCCGCTCGTACGCGACTCGATCCACAACAAGGGCCTGATCGCCTACGACGGCAAGCCCAAGCCTGCGCTGGCGGTGGCGCGCGCGGCCTTCCACGGGACGCCGCTGTACCGCGCCGACCCGGCCACCGTCGCGCGCGCTGAGCTGTCGCACTCGCCGGCGATCGCGCTGCGGATGGCGCTCGTGCTCGGCGCCCTGGTGCTCGTCGCCGCGCTGCTCGTGCTCGACGCGCTGTGCCTGCGCGACATCTGGCGCCACCGCCCGCGCGACGCGCAGGTCGTCGAGCTGCCGCGCCGGCACGCCGCCTGACGGCCGCCGCGCCTCGTCGCGACGGCCCGCCGTCGCCGGCTGGCAGGATGTCGGCAGATGACCGAGCCTCAGCTCCAGCGGCGACCGGCGATCGTCGTCGTAGACGACGAGCCGGCGGTGCTGGCGGCCGTCTCGCGGGATCTGCGCAGGGCGTTCGGCGAGCGTTACCGCATCCTGCGCGCGCCCTCCGGCGCCGAGGCGCTGGACGTCCTGCGCCAGCTGCGCACGCGCGGCGACCACGTCGCGCTGCTGATCGCCGACCAGCGCATGCCGGGGATGTCGGGCACGGAGTACCTCGTCGAGGCGCGCAAGCTCGTGCCCGACGCCAAGCGCGTGCTGCTGACCGCCTACGCGGACACCGAGGCGGCGATCGCGGCGATCAACGAGGTCGCGCTGGACTACTACCTGCTCAAGCCGTGGGACCCGCCCGAGGAGCAGCTGTTTCCCGTCGTCGAGGACCTGCTGACGACGTGGGAGTCGCGCGCCGCGCTCGAAGCCGGCGGCGTGCGCGTCATCGGCCATCGCTTCTCCAAGGACTCCCACGACCTGCGCGACTTCCTCGCGCGCAACCGCGTCCCGGCGCGCTGGCTCGACGTCGAGCGCGACGGCGAGGCGCGCGAGCTGCTGGCCGTCGTCGGCATCTCCGCCGATCGCCTGCCGGTGGCGCTGCTCGAAGACGGCGCCGTGCTCGAGCGCCCGACGGTGCTCGAGCTCGCCG
>JAWVGK010000157.1:0-6299 GCA_033855155.1 Solirubrobacteraceae bacterium
GCCTGTCACCCGCAGGGCGGCCCGCCAGGGCCGAGCGCGCAGCGCTTGACAGGCGACGACCGCGCCGCTACCCAAACGCCGACATCCCACCAAACCACAAGGGGTTGACACAGGACGTCTCACAGCGGGATGTTCCCCGTGCGCCCGCGCCCGCCGCGGTCGATGCCGGCCATGCTCAGGGCGAGCGCGAGCCGCTCGCGCGTCTCCCCCGGGCGGATCACGTCGTCGATGTGGCCGGCCTGCGCTGCCGCCTGCGCGCCGAGGTGGAGGTTGGCGTAGTCGACGGCCAGGCGGTCGCGCACGGCCGCCGGGTCGTCGGCCTGCTCGATCTCGCGGCGGTTGACGATGCCGACCGCCTGCTGGGCGCCCATGATGCCGAGCTCGGCGCGCGACCACGCGAGCGTCAGATCCGCGCCGAGGTGCTTGGAGTTCATCGTGATGTACGCCCCGCCAAAGGCCTTGCGCAGCACGACCGTGTAGCGCGGCACGGTCGCCTCGGCGAACGCGTGCAGCAGCTTGGCGCCATGGCGGATCACGCCGATCGCCTCCTGCTCGATCCCCGGCAGGAAGCCCGGCGTGTCGACGAGCACGACGAGCGGGATGCCGAAGGCGTTGCAGATGCGCACGAAGCGCCCGCCCTTCTGCGACGCCTCGGCGTCGATCACGCCGCCCATGTGCTTGGGCTGGTTGGCCACGATCCCGACCGGCTGGCCGGCGATTCGCGCGAACGCCGTGACGATGTTGCACGCCCACGACGGCGAGACCTCGAGCACCGAGCCGGCGTCGACGATGCCGCGCAGCGGCTCGCGCACGTCGTACGCACGGCGCGTGTCCAGCGGGACGCTGCCGCCCGGGTCCGGTCCGTCGGGCTCGGCGGACACGGTCGTCGGGGGCGTCGCCCACGCGTTCTGCGGCAGGTAGGTCAGCAGCCGGCGGACGAGCAGGATCGCGTCGCCGTCGGACTGCACGGCGAACTGCGAGACCCCGTTGCGGGCGTGCACGCGGGTGCCGCCGAGATCGGCGGTCGACGTCTGCTGGCCGGTGACCTCGCGCACGACGGCGGGGCCGGTGAGGAACATGCTCGCGGCCTCGGTCATGATCACGAAGTCCGTCAACGCCGGCGAGTAGCAGCCGCCGCCCGCCGACGTGCCGGTGATGACGGAGATCTGCGGGACGTCGCCCGACAGCGCGACGTGCTCGCTGAAGATGCGCGCGTAGCCGCCGAGCGCCGCGAGGCCCTCCTGCATGCGCGCACCGCCGGACTCGACGAAGCCGACGACCGGCACGAGCGCCCTGCGCGCCAAGCGCTGGATGCGGACGATCGTCTCGGCGTGCGCCGCGCCGACCGAGCCGCCGGCGAAGCTCACGTCCTGCGCGAAGCAGAAGATCGGCCGCCCGCCCACGCGCCCGGAGGCGCCGACGACGCCGTCGCCAGGGCGCGCCTTGTCGCCCATGCGCTCGGACGTCGCCGACGAGCGCACGACGTGCAGCGAGCCCTCGTCGCAGAGCAGCTGCAGGCGTTGCAGCGGGCGCATCGGCGTGGCGGCGCGCGCCTGCGACTCGGCCGGCAGGACGTGCGCGTCGCGCGCCACGAGCTCGTCGGGCGCCGGCAGCTCGACGGCGTGCAGCTGACCCGTCATGCCGCGGCGCTCGATGGCCGGGCGGCGCCGCAGCGCAGCAGCTGCGCCGCCGCCGCCTCGCGATCGGACGCGGCGACGTACGCGTGGTAGGCGGTCGCGCGGTCGCGCTCCGCGGCGGCGAACCAGGCCTCGCAGGCGTCGTCGGCGTCCTCGCACGCGAGCTCCCACGCCTCGCGGAGGGTCTCGACCTCGCCCGGCGGGCGCTTGACGCGCATGCGCTCCAGGTTCCTCATCTCGGCGAAGCTCGTCATCGTTCCTCCTGTCGTTCTGCTCGGAAGGGAGAGGGGCGGCGGGGGTCCTGATACGTCGCCGCGTCAGGCCGCGCGCGGCAGCAGCTCGTCGCGAGCGACCTCGCCGCGCAGCCGCTCGAGGGCGCGGGCACGGGTCGGGCCGATGCTGCCGATCGGCATCTCGAGCGTCTGCGCGATCTCGTCGTAGGTCGGCGCGGGGTCCGCGACGAGCATCCGCACGAGCGCCTGGTCGCGGTCGCGCAGGCGCGAGACGGCGCTCCACAGCAGCTCGTCGCGCTCCTGCGTGAGCAGGCCCTCGTCGTGCGCGGGCGCGTCCGCGTCGACGACGTCGGGCAGCTCGTCGACGACGACCGGCTTGGAGCGCTGCGAGCGGTAGCGCAGCTGGCATTCGCGGCGCGCCGTCGTCAGCAGCCAGACGCCGACGCGGCTCGGGTCGCGCAGCCGGGAGAGATGCTCGACGAGCCGCAGCCAGACCGTCTGCGTGACGTCGGCCGCGTCCTCGTCGCACAGGCGATAGCTGCGCGCGACCGACCAGACGAGCGCCTCGAACTGCTCGACGAGCCCGGCCCAGGCGTGCTCGTCGCCGGTGGCCGCGTGCGCTACCAGGCGCTCGATCGCGCGTTCGCGCGGCTGGCCTTGGTCGTCTCTCGGCGCGTGCGGTCTGAGCGGTTGCATCGGCGACACCCCTGATGTCGGCTGGGTTTGCGGACCAGCGCAACGTGGCAGGGGCGCCTTGGCGTCAGCTTGCCGAAACCCTGGCGTGCGGTCACGGTGCCGTGCGCCCGGTCACACGTATCAGAAGTGAACCGGCTGGCTCTTACCTTGCATGGGGTATGCGCAGGGCGCCCGTCTGACCCACGCCGCAGCCGGCCGCCAGGACGCCCGCGGGCGCGCGCGGATGGCGCTGACCCACGAGCCGCACGCATCGCTGCGGATCGAGCTGCTCGGCGACCTGCGCGTCGAGCGCGACGGGCTCGACGTCACCGCCGAGCTGCCCGGGCGCCAGGGGCGCGCGCTGCTGGCGTGCTTCGCGCTCAACCGCGAGCGCCCGATCCCGCGCGACGAGCTGCTCGACGTGCTGTGGCCGACCGCGCCGCCAGCCGATCCGCAGGCGGCGCTCAGCAGCGTGCTCGCGAAGGTCCGCCGCGCGGTCGGGCCGTCGCTGATCCGCGGCCGCGACGTGCTCACGTTCTCGCCGCCGCCGGACGCGCAGCTCGACGTGCAGCAGGTCGCCGACTGCGTCGAGCGCGCCGAGCAGGCCGCGCGCGAGGATCCCGTGGCGGCGCGCAACGCCGCCCAGCAGGCGCGCGCGATCGTCGTCCGGCCGCTGCTCGCCGGCCTCGAAGGACGGTGGCTCGAACCCTGGCGAGAGCTGTTCGCCGAGTACGAGCTGCGCGCGCTCGAGGCGCTGGCGCGGGCGGGCCTCGCGCTCGGCGGCGACGACCTGCAGGGCGCCGAGCGCGCCGCGCTCGCCGTGCTCGAGTGCCACCCCTACCGCGAGAGCGCCTACGGCCTGCTGATGGAGATCCAGGCCAAGCGCGGCGATGCGGCAGAGGCCCTGCGGACGTTCGAGCGCCTGCGCGTGCTGCTGCGCGACGAGCTCGGCGTCACGCCGTCACCGGCGCTCGTCGACCTGCATGGCTGCCTGCTGCGGGGAGACGCTCCGGCGCCGGCGCCCTGCGACGCGCCCCCGCAGCCGGCGTTCGCGATGCCGGCGATCGGGCGCGCGCAGCGCGACGCCGCGTTCGTCGGCCGCGAGGAGTGGCTGGTGCGCCTGCGCAAGCGCTGGCGCGACAGCCGTGGCGCCCAGGCGCAGCTCGTGTTGCTCGTCGGCGAGGCCGGTGTCGGCAAGACGAGCCTCGCGCGGAGGTTCGCCGAGGAGGTGCACGCCGACGGCGGCGTCGTGCTGTACGGCCGCGCCGACGAGGACGCGCTGACGGCGCACGAGCCCTTCGGCACGGCGCTGCGCGGCCTGCTGTCGCACTGCGACGAGCGCTTCGCCGCCGAGACCGAGAGCCAGCGCGACGTCCTCGGCCGGCTGATCCCGGAGCTGCGCGGCGCGGCGCAGGCGCGTGCGGGCGCCCGCGACCGCGACGCGCTGCGCGCCGCGCTGTTCGAGGCGGTCGCCGAGCTGCTGGCGCGCGCGAGCAGCAGGTGGCCGTTGCTGCTCGTGCTCGACGACCTGCACTGGGCCGACAAGCCGGCGCTGCTGCTGCTGCGCCACCTGCTGCTCGACCCGCGCCTGCACGACGTGCTCGTGATCGGGACCTTCCGCGACGTCGAGGTCGCCCGCGACCACGCGCTCGTGCGCGTGCTCGCCGACCTGCGCCGCGAGCACCGCTTCGACCGCATCGTGCTCGAGGGCGTCGACGAGGCGGCCACGCGCACGCTCGTCGCCGACCGCCTGCGGCTCGCCGTCACGGCGGGCTTCATCCGACGGCTGCGCGAGCAGACGCGCGGCAACGCGTTCTTCATCGACGAGACGCTGCGCGCGCTCGTCGAGTCGGGGCTGCCCGCCGGCAGGGCCCTCACCGAGGACGACCTCGCGCGGCTCGGCGTGCCGGAGGGCGTCGCCGACGTCATCGCGCAGCGGATCGGTCGCCTGTCGCCGCTCGCCGCCGACGTCCTGGCGAGCGCCGCGATCGCCGGCTGCGAGTTTCGCCTCGGCGTCGTCGAGCGGCTCGTCGAGGCGCCGACGGAGGAGGTTCTGTCGGCGCTCGAGCAGAGCATCGCCGCCGGCCTGGTCTGCGAGCTGCCCGACCGCATCGACGTGTTCGCGTTCGCGCACGACCTCGTCCGCGCGGTGCTCTGCGACCAGGTCTCGGCGAGCCGGCGCGTGCGGCTGCATCACCGCGCCGGGCTCGCGCTCGAGGCGATCGCCGAGCGCCAGGACGTCCGCCCCGCCGAGCTCGCCCACCACTTCGAGCAGGCGATCCACCTCGCGGGATCCGAGCCGGCCCGCCGCTACGCCATCCAGGCCGGCCACCACGCGGCCGAGCTGCTCGCCTACGAGGAGGCGGCGCGGCACTTTCGCCTCGCGCTGTCGCTGTTCGGCGACGACGAGGGGCCCGATCGCTGCGACGTGCTGCTCGCGCTCGGCCGCGTGCAGTGGCACGCCGGCAACGACGCCCGCCGGACGTTCCGCGAGGCCGCCGACAGCGCATCCGCGCGCGGCTCGGCCGAGCAGCTCGCGAAGGCCGCGCTCGGCTGCGGCGAGCGCTGGTTCGAGACGCCGTACGTGCAGTCGGGCAATCGCGAGCTGCTCGAGGAGGCCGTCGACGTGCTCGACCCGGCCGACAGCCCGCTGCGCGCGCTGTTGCTCGCGCGGCTGGCGGAGCACGTCGGGTATCCGAGCGAGCACGAGCGCGCGATGGCGCTCAGCGACGAGGCCCTGCGGATGGCGCACCGGCTCGGCGACGAGGACGTCCTGATCGCGACGTCGCTGGCGCGCCACGTGACGATCAGCGACGCGCGCCATCTCGACGAGCGCCTCGCGCTGGGCTCGCGGCTGACGTCGCTGCGCGGCGGCCACCGCGAGCTGTCTGCCGAGCAGCGCCACTGGCGCATCTACGACCTGATCAGCGTCGGCGACCTGCGCGCCGGGCGCGAGGAGCAGCAGCGCCTCGACGCCCTCGCCCGCGAGCTGCGCCAGCCGCTGTTCGACAGCCTCGCCGTCGGCTGGCGCGGGGTCTGGGCGGAGCTCGACGGCGACGTCGAGCTGGCGGAGCGCTGCGCCGAGACGTGCCTGCACCACGCGATGCGCGCGGACATGAAGAACGCCCTGAGCACGTGGGCCGCGCGGCTCGTCATGCTGCGCCGGCGCCAGGGTCGACTCGCCGAGCTCGCCCCCGTCGTCGAGCAGCTCGCCGGCGGCCGGACGCGCGGGACGGGGTGGCCGTGCGTGCTGGCCCTGATCCACGCCGAGACCGGCGCCGCGCCGTGCGCGCGCACGATCTACGAGCGCGAGCTCGCCGACGGCGTCGAGGGAGTCCCGCGGGGGATGTTCTGGCTCGTGAACGTCACGCTGCTCAGCGCGCTGTGCGTCAAGCTCGACGACGTCGCGCGCGCGGAGAGCCTGTACGGCGCCCTTGCGCCGCACGCGCGGCGCACCGTCGTCGTCGGATACTCGTCGTGCTGGGGACTGGTCGAGGGTTGGATGGCGTCGCTCGCGGCGACGATGGGCGACCGCGAGCTCGCCTCCTCGCACCTGCTGTCGGCGCGCCGGCGAGCGCGGGCGCTGGGCGCGCCGCTGCTGAGCTGCGAGCTCGAGCGCCAGCATGACGAGCTGCTGCTCGGCGGGCCGCTGCCGGGGTCGCGGACGTAGTCGCGGACGCGCGGGCGCTGCCGCGGGCGCCCGGCAGCCTCAGGCGGCGGCGTGCGCGCGCTGCGCCGCGGCGACGAGGTCGAG
>JAWVGK010000158.1:0-18043 GCA_033855155.1 Solirubrobacteraceae bacterium
TCGCGCCCGAGGCGCCGCCGTGGTGGGCGTCGGAGCGCGAGGGTCGGCTCGACGGCGAGATCGAGCGCGTCGCGCGGATCGTCGTCTACGACCTGCTCGGGCGCGAGCCGCCGGCGGACGGCAGCACACAGGGCAACCCGTGGGGCGCGATGCCGTCCGACCACATCTCGTCGGCGGCGATCACGGCGATGGGCCTGTCGGAGGTCGGCGCCGTCTACGGCGCGATCGGCTGGAGCTATGTCGCGGCCGCGTCGTTCGCGATCGTCTACCTCGGCGAGCACTACGTCGCCGATGTCGTCGTCGGCCTGCTCGTCGCCGAGGCCGTGCGTCGCGTCGAGCCGCTCGCGGCGTCGTTCGTGCGCGCCGTCGCCCAGGCAGTGGAGTGATCGCGCGCTCGGGGCGCGGCTCAGCGGGCG
Organism: Solirubrobacteraceae bacterium; assembly: GCA_033855155.1. Taxonomy (GTDB): domain Bacteria; phylum Actinomycetota; class Thermoleophilia; order Solirubrobacterales; family Solirubrobacteraceae; genus CADCVQ01. The sequence continues at coordinate 417 of JAWVGK010000158.1, forward strand.
CTCCAGTCGACGCGCGGCGCCCGTGACCGCATGCGTCGCACGAGGAGGTAGGCGAGCAGCAGCGCGATCGCGGCGACCTCGGCGACGACGGCGATCGCGACGGGCGCGCGGAACGTCGGCTCGGTGTAGTCGAACAGGCCGCGATCGGTCATCGAGATCGCGATCGAGACGACCGCGCCGGCCGACAGGGCGATCGCGCCGACGGCGGCGAGCGTCGCGCGGCGGGTCGCGAGCAGGATCGCGACCGCGCCGGCACCCGCGGCGTTGAGCAGGAACAGCACGCCGATCGTCGGCACGTCGCGGATGAAGTCGGCGTACTGCTGGAGGTGCACGGCGCCGACGACGATCGTCGCGAGCGCGCCGAGGCGGCGCAGCGCGTCCGGCGCCCTGGCGCTCATCGGACGATCACCGTCGCGTGCATGAACGGATGCAGCGCGCAGTAGTACGTGAACGTGCCGGGCTTGGCGAGCCTCACGGTCTTGCTCTGACCCTCGGCGATGATGTCGGTGTCGAACGTGCCGTCGGGCGATGCCGAGGCTCCCGACGTCGCGGTGTGCGGCGCGCTGTCGCGGTTGGTCCAGGTGATGGTCGTGCCGGCCGCGACCGAGATCGCGTCGGGGGCGAACTTGAAGTCCACGATGTCGACGTGGTCGACGCGGGCGACCGCGGAGGCGGGCTTCGCCGCCGCCGGCGAGCCGTCGCTCGACGAGGTCAGCAGGACGACGGCGACGGCGAGGATCAGCGCGGCCCCGAGCAGCACGACGACGCGATCGAGGCTGCTGTCGAGCTTGGCGGACATGACGACTACTGCGCCGCGAGAGCCTCGCCGGATCAGCTTGACCTCTTGGGTGATTGTGAGGAGAGTCTATGGCTCAGATTGGGGGCGACCGGGTCGGACCGGCTGCGGTTGCAACCAGAGAGGGGGCCGCCGTGCATGCGTCACGAGAGACCGTCGCCTGGCGTCCGACGGTCGAGCGGGCGCAGCGACCGGGTGCGACGTGCCCGGATGCGGTGACGCATCGCAGCGCGCTCACCGACGACGACGTGATGCGCCTCGTCGTCGCGGACGAGTCGGTCGCCGCGTTCGAGGTCCTGTACGACCGCTATCGCGACCGCTCCCACAGCGTCGCGCGAGCGGTCTGCCGCGACGACGGTCGCGCGCAGGAGGCCGTGCAGGAGGCGTTCATCTCGATCTGGAGGTCGCGCGCCAACTACGAGGATCGCGGCAACGTCGCGGCGTGGGTGATGACGGTCGTGCGCCATCGCGCCCTCGACGTCGCCCGCCGCGACGGCCCGCACGTCGCCCATCGGGCGGATGAGAGAACCTGCTGCGGTTGACGAGCATGCCCGACAGCGTCGTGCAGACGGTCGCGGATCGGGCCCGCACCCACGACGTCGTCGACGTGCTCGCCGAGCTTCCCGCCGCCCAGAAGGAGGTCATCGCGCTCGCGTTCTACGGGCAGCTGACGCATCTGGAGATCGCCGCGCACCTCGATCTCCCGCTCGGCACGGTCAAGGGCCGCATGCGCCTCGGCATGCGACGGCTCAGGGCCGGCGCCGGGCGCATGGCGTCCTGACCGCGATCACCCCGGCGCCGGGCGCATGGCGTCCTGACCGCGATCACCCGGCGCCGGGCGGCTACGAGCCGTGGCAGCGCTTGTACTTCCTGCCGCTGCCGCACGGACAGGGGTCGTTGCGCGCCGGCAGGTCGCCGACGACGCGCGGCGGCTGCGGTGCGAACACCGGCTCGGGCAGCTTGTTGATGCGCATCGCGGCCTTGTCGATCGCGCGCCAGCCGGCCGGGTTGGACTCGTGCGCCTGCGCGAGGCGCGCCGTGTTGACGGCCCTGGCGGCGGCCTTGTGCGCACCGCAGAAGCCCTCGCGCGCCTGCTCGAGGCCCGACGGGAAGTCGAAGCTCCTGCCCTCGCAGGCGGCGCAGTCGTCGTAGGGCGGCTCTACGGGCTCGAGCTTCACGGGGCTGCGGTCGAGGTCGACGGAGCCGAAGGCCTCCTGGACGAGGTCCTGCAGCGCGCCGAGGCCGATCGGCCCCCACGGCTGGCGCACCTGGATCGTCGGCTCGGCGAAGACGCCGCGGTCGCCGTCGACGTCGTCGAGCAGCCGCGGCAGCTTGCCGGCGACCGCGCGATCGTGGTAGTCGCCGGCGGCCAGCACGAGCTCGTAGCGCAGGCCGGCGTGCATCGCGGGCGCCGCCCAGCGTCCGACGGCGGCGCCGAGATCTCCGCCATGGCGCTCGATCTCGCGGCGCAGCGCCGGCAGCTTGACGTAGACGTCGAGCTCGAGCACGTCGTCGGCGAACGTCGTCGCCGCCCACGCCTCGCCGCGATCGGCGATCCACGCGAGCGGGTCGCCGGTGATGACGAAGAAGCGCAGCCAGAGCTGGTGCTTCTTGGGGTGGACGTCGAGATCCGGCGGCCAGTCCAGGCGCAGCTCGAGCAGCGCGAACTCGTCGTCGGGCGCGCCGTCGAGCAGCGCGAGCGGGTCGAGCTCGCCTGGGGCCTTGGTCGGCATCGCACCTGGAGGCTAGCGACCGTCCACGCACGCCATCGAGGTCGAAAGCTGGCCGCATCCATCGATAGCGTCAGCACTTCCCACCCCCGGCTCCTGGAGGTATGACGATGGACTGGAAGCTCGAGCTCGTCGCGGTCCCGGTCTCCGACGTCGATCGCGCGAAGGCCTTCTACGTCGACCAGGTCGGCTTCGACGCCGACCACGATCACCAGGTCAGCGAGGAGATGCGCTTCGTGCAGCTCACCCCGCCGGGCTCGGGCTGCTCGATCGCGATCGGCACCGGCATCATGGACACGCAGCCCGGTTCGGTGCGCGGCCTGCAGCTCGTCGTGTCGGACATCGAGGCCGCGCACGCGCACCTCAGCGAGCGCGGCGTCGACGTCTCGGAGATCCAGGACTTCCCGTGGGGCTCGTTCGTGTACTTCGCCGATCCCGACGGCAACGGCTGGGCCGTCCAACAGGCCCCGCCGCGAAGCACCGCCGCGACCGTGCCAGAATCCGGGTCGTGAGGATCGCCGACGCCTTCGCACCCGAGGACGGCGCCGCCGGGGTCGCCGACGGCGACTTCCTGCTGAGCTGCACCTGCGGACTGCGGCAGCGTCTCGACGAGATGATCGTCGACGAGGACGACGACCTCACGCTGTACGACTGCGCGCGCTGCGAGAACAGCGTCGTCGGCGTCATGCGCGACGAGCCGGCCACCGACCTGTGGATCTCGACGAACTCGATGACCCGCCGCCAAGAGCTCGGCGAGCACCGGCGCAACGGCTATGTCGTCGGGTCGCGCGTCGATGTCGCGCTGCGCCCGCCGGACGCCGGCCGAGACCTGCTGCTGATCCCGGCGACGCCGAACTTCTTCGTCGCGCTGCGCAACCTGTAGCGCCGCACGACGTAGGCCGCAGCGCGGCGCGCGCGCTGCTCGTGCCCGCCCCCAGCCCGACCGAGGAGAGACCATGGCCGACCTGACCGAGATCGACGAGCAGCTCTGCGCGACGTCGCGGTGGGACTTCTCCGACCTGCGCGCCGTGTACGTCAACTGCACGCTGAAGCGCTCGCCGGAGCCGTCGCACACGCAGGCGCTCGCCGACCGCTCGATCGCGATCATGCGACGCAACGGCGTCCGCGTCGACGTCGTCCGCGCGGTCGACCACGAGATCGCCACCGGCGTGTATCCCGACATGACCGAGCACGGCTGGGAGCGCGACGACTGGCCGGCGATCTCCGAGCAGGTCATGGCCGCCGACATCCTCGTCGTGCTGTCGCCGATCTGGCTCGGTGAGAAGTCGTCGGTCTGCACGAAGGTCGTCGAGCGCCTGTACGGCAACAGCCACATCCTCAACGAGGCCGGCCAGTACGCGTACTACGGGCGCACGGGCGGCTGCATCGTCACCGGCAACGAGGACGGCGCGAAGCACTGCGCGATGAACATCCTCTACTCGCTGCAGCACCTCGGCTACACGATCGCGCCGCAGGCCGACTCCGCCTGGCTCGGCGAGGCCGGGCCGGGGCCGAGCTACGCCGATCCCGGCTCGCACGGACCCGAGAACGACTTCACCAACCGCAACACCGCGTTTCTGACGTGGAACCTCCTGCACATGGCGCGGATGCTCAAGGACGCTGGCGGGATCCCCGCGCACGGCAACCAGCGCACGCTGTGGGACGCCGGCTGTCGCCCCGACTACGAGAACCCCGAGCACCGCGTCTGAGGCTGCCGCGCGGTCGTCCGCGCCCGTTCGCGTCGCTCGTGGTCGTCGGGCGTAAGAACTCGCCGGCCGGGAACGCTCACGCGCCATGGGCACCCTCACGACGATCGCCGTCTGCTGGATCGCGGCGTCCTACGCGATCGCGATCGCGCTGCCCGCCGACCAGCTGCGCCGGCCGCACAGCGAGTGGCAGGCCGCCGGCCGCGACCGGCGCTTCTGGGTGACGCTGACGCTCATCTTCGGCTTCCACGGCCTCGGCCAGTACGCGGCCGCCGCGTACCTCGTCGGCGTCCGCCCGCGGCTGCGCGCCGTCGAGCAGGCGCGGCCAGCGCGCCGGATGCGCATCGGCGCCGCCGTCGCCGACCGCTGGCAGGGCGCCGAGCGCGACCGCGCCGCGCGGCGCTGGCGGCGCACGGCCGCGTCGTCGGCGGCGGAGGAGCTCGCGCTGCTGGCGGCGCTGCTCGTGCTCGCCTCGAGCCTCATCCACGCGGTCGTGATCGCCGTCCACTTCGAGGAGTACTGGCTGTTCGGCGTGTGCTTCGCCGTCGCGACGGTGCTGCAGGCGATCTGGACCGCGCAGGTCTACGCCGGACCGCTGAGCCGGCGGCTGCTTTTCGCGGGCGCCGCCGGCAACGGCGCGCTCGCGCTCGTGTGGGCGATCTCGCGCACGGTCGGCCTGCCGCTCGGGCCGCACCCGTGGCAGCCGGAGGCCGTCGGCGCCGTCGACGTGCTCGCGACGCTCGACGAGCTGCTCGCCGTCGCCCTCGCAGGCGCCGCGCTCGCGTGCATCCGCAGCGGCCGCCCGAGGATCGCGCGGCCGCTGCTGCGGCTCGTCACGGCGTTCGCGGGCCTGCTGTTTCTCTACAGCGTGCTATCGCCGTTCGCGGCCGGCCATCATCACTGATGCGCGCTGCGATGCCGCCGCGGTGTGCGTCGCTACTCCTCGTGGAGCAGCAGCCGCGCGTTGATCGTCGGGTTGCCCGCCTTCGACAACGGGAACTTCGTGCCGATGTCCTTGTGTCCCGGCACGTGGATCTCGACCGACAGCTGCTTGTCGAGGAGCTTCTCCTGCTCGATGCGGAAATCGAGGCTGATCAGCGCCACCGACTTGCAGGTCTCGCAGTCGCGCGGCGACGTGGGCTGGAACAACGCGCGCTTGGCGATCACCTTGCCATCTGCCAGCAGATGGACGTCGAAGGACCCGGGAATGTTCAGGCGGTCGATGTTCTTGACGCGCACGGAGACGGGCGTCGTGCTCTTGATCGAGAAGCTGCGCGCGGCGTCGATGCTTCCTGTCGTGTTCTCCAACGCGAGCTCCTCGACGCTCTCGAGGTCCTGATCGTCATACGAGATCCCGAACTCGATCGTCTCGTCGGTTGTCGTTGCGGGGGTCAGTGCCGGGGGGCTGAACGGCGACAGGCCGTTGATCGGCGGCGACAACCACGCGGTGTTCGCGCCGAGCGTCGACTTGAACCCGATCAACGTCTCTGCGCCGGCGTTGCGCTGCCATTGCAGCCACAGGCGGTCGAGGTTGCAGTGGTAGAACCAGAACACCGGGTCGAACGCCGCGATGTCCTGGTTGGCCATCCAGTCGCCGATCGACACATGGCCGCTGTCGTGCGCCTGTATCGAGAACTGCTGATAGCCGCTGCCGCCGTTCGGGTTGCCCGGGGTCGCCGGTCCGGAATTGCTGTAGACGCCCCAGCGCGACTGCTGCAGCGACGTGGCCGTGTCCGACGCGAAACCACGGTCCACGAGGTTTGCCTCGATCTCCTCCGGCGTGTAGCGCGTCGTCGAGCCCGGAAAGTACCCCGGATTGGGTCGGATGTTGGCCGCGGGATCCGCCTGCAGGGTGTAGCTCGCGAAGGGCTCCTCCCGCAGCGGGTCGGGCAGCGGCGTGGAGATGTCCCAGTACGGCAGCGTGACCTCCTCGCAGCCGGGCACCGTCCGCAACGCGTCCTCGAAGCCCTTCAGGAACACCCGGTGCCAGGGGTTGAAGCCGTTGATGTGATGCTGGCAGCGGCCGTTGACACCGTCCCAGCCACCGGGCAGCCAGTGGATGCCGGCGAGCGCGTAGTAGCTGCCGGGATCCGAGGGATCGCGAGCCATGAGCCCGGTGAACGCGGCCTTGAGCGTCGTGAGCTCCTCGTCGCTGAGGCTGGCGACGTTCTTGCGCACGCGACTCGCGGTCACGCCGTTCGTCGGCGACGACGGTTCCACGACGGGCGCGGTCGCGGATCCGAGCGCAAAGCCGTTCGTCATCCAGTTCAAGAACGTCTGGACCTTGTCAGCGCTCCATGGCTCGGCTGGAGGCGGAGGCATGTTCCCGGCCTGGGTCTGACCGTAGATGTCGCTCGCGTTGTCCTTGACGCCGTCGTAGGTTGCGAGGTCGTATCCCTTCGGCGCCATGTGGTTCACGTCATCAGGGGTGAAGAAGTTCCGGATGTCGGCCATGTAGGTCGGGTTTGCGATCGGCCCGGAGGGCCCCGCGTCGTCGGGCATGCGCTCGCTCCTATGGTTCAGATCTTTGCCGTGCCATGTGCCATGACGCCAGTTTGACCGAGCGGTCGTGCTCGTGCGCCGGGAGCCCACGGCGCGCGGAGCTTGCGATCGAACCGCGCCGGATCGCGTGTCAGAGCCCCCGCGGCTGGCGATCTCGTCGCGCGACGCGCCCGCTCACGGCCGGTAAGAAGTCGACGCGCCGCGACGCGAAGGCCGGCATGGGAACCCAACCCGCCGTGGCGCGCGTCGCCGCCCTGCACCGCGACGACCTTCTGGCGCACGAGCCGGCGCCGGCGATCGACCTCCCCGGCGCCGAGTGCGCCGTCCGCGACCTGCTCGTCGCGCTCGGCCGCGACCTGACCGACGACGACCTGCGCGAGACCCCGCGGCGCGTCGCGGCGGCGTACGCCGAGCTGCTGACGCACGAGCCGGTGGCGCTGACGACGTTTCCCAACGACGCCGGCTACGACGAGCTCGTCGTCGTGCGCGAGATCCCGTTTCACTCGCTGTGCATGCACCACCTGCTGGCGTTCCACGGCGTGGCGCACGTCGCGTACCTGCCCGGCGAGCGGATCGTCGGGCTGTCGAAGCTCGCGCGCGTCGTCGAGCTCTACGCGCGCGAGCTGCAGCTGCAGGAGCGCCTGACGATGCAGGTCGCGCAGTGCCTGCAGCGCCACCTGCGTCCGAAGGGCGTCGGCGTCGTGATCGAGGCCGAGCACCTGTGCATGTCGCTGCGCGGGGTGCAGAAGGCCGGCGCGCGCACGACGACGTCGGCGCTGCTGGGCCTGCTGCGCGACGACGCGCGCACGCGCAGCGAGTTCCTGTCGCTCGTGCGCGGGTAAGAACGCGGCCGCGGCGGACGCTGAGGATCTGGATGTCCCGACCACGCACACAGAGCCCCGGCGGGGCGACGGCGCTCGGCGACTGGCGCAGGCGCCGGCTGATCGCCGCCGGCTTCGATCCGCGGCTCGCCGGCGAGCTCGCCGACTGCGCCGACGTCGACCTGCACGAGCTGCTCGTGCTCGTCGACCGCGGCTGCCCGCCGGCGCTGGCCGCGCGCATCCTCGCGCCGCTCGACGCGCCCCCGCCGCGATGCTGAGGCCGTCGCCGGATAGCGTCCCGTGCATGACCTCCGACGGCGCGGCCGCGTCCGCCGCCGCCGACGCCGCGCCCGCCGGGAGGCTCGACGCGCAGTCGCGGCGCTGGCTCGACGAGCTCGCCGCCAGCGGCCCCGCCCACGACGACGCGGTCCTGCGCCTGCACGCGCTGCTGCTGCGCGCGGCGCGCTTCGAGATCGCGCGCCGGCGCCACGCGCCGGGCCTGCGCGGCGGCGACCACGACGACCTCGCACAGCAGGCGGCCGACGACGCGCTGATGGCGATCCTGCGCAAGCTCGACGACTTCCGCGGCGACAGCCGCTTCACGACCTGGGCCTACAAGTTCGCGCTCTACGAGGCCGCCGTGAAGCTGCGCCGTCGCGGCTGGCAGGATCGCGAGCTGCCGCTGGAGCCCGACGCCTGGCCGCAGTTCGCCTCGCGCCTGCCCTCGCCGCACGAGCAGGTCGCCGAGAGCGAGCTGCTGGCCGCGCTGCAGGCGGCGATCGAGCAGCGCCTGAGCGCGCACCAGCGCGAGGTGCTCGTGGCGGTGACGCTCAACGGCGTCCCGATCGACGTCCTCGCCGAGCGCCTGAACACGACCCGCGGCGCGCTATACAAGACGCTGCACGACGCGCGTCGCAAGCTGCGCGCCGCGCTCGCCGCGGACGGCTTCGACGTCGCCGACGCCGAGCGCGAGGGCGTGCGATGAGCGCCGCCGAGCGCCGTGCGCTGATCGCCGCGCTGCTGGGGCCCGACGGTCCCGAGCTGACGTGCGAGAGCTGCTTCGAGCAGCTCGACCGCTACGTCGACCTGCAGCTCACGGGCGCCGACGCCGATCGCGCCGTGCCCGGCATGCGCGCGCACCTCGCCGGCTGCCCGGCGTGCCTTGAGGATCACGCGAGCCTTGCCGCGTTCGTGGCAGCGCACGCCGCGAGCCGGCCGCCCGCGGCGTAGCTCCTTCCCCGGACGAACGGGGGCCGATTGGCGGGCGGATCGGCGGCCGAGCTTCAGCCCTCGCCGGGCGCTGTCGATGCAGGGGCGTGCGCCTTGACCGCCATCACTGGACCCTGCGCGGCGGCGGCACGCCATGACGCGCGCGACGCTGCGGATCGTCCTCGTCGCCGGCGAGGACCCCGGCTCGGGCGCCGTCGGCACCTACACAGGCGAGCTCGCGCGCGGGCTCGTCGCCGAGGGCCACCACGTCGAGCTCGTGCTGCGCGGCCGGGCGCAGGACGGCGTCGAGCTGCTCGACGGCCTGACCGTGCACCGCGTCACGGTCCCGGCGCCGAGCTGGCGCCGCGGGAGCGTCGCCACGCTCGTCCGCGCCCACGGCGCGCGCGAGGCGGTCATGTTCTCGTCGCGCGTCGCGCAGGTCGTCGCGCGCCTGCACCGCGCCGGCGGCGTCGACGTCGTCGAGGCTCCCGACTTCGAGGCGACGGGTCTCACCACCGCGCTGCACCAGCGCGCGCATGGCGGCGTCCGCCGCGGTCCGGTCATCGTCGCGCGCCTGCACGCGCCCGGCTCGCTCGCGACGCGCCTCGCCGGCGAGGCCCCGACCGCCGAGACGCGCCTGCTCGAGCGCCTCGAGCGCGCGGCCGTCCACGACGCGACGATGGTGACGGCGCCGACCCACGCGATCGCCTCCGAGGTGGCCGCCCGCTGGGGCGCGGACCTGCGCCGTCGCGTCCAAGTCGTGCCGAATCCGATCGACGTCGAGCACTTCGCTCCCGCCCCGACGCCCGCGGACGCCGGGACGCTGCTGATCGTCGGTCGGATCGAGCACGACGCGGGCCAGGACGTCGCCGTCGAGGCGCTGCCGGCGATCCGCAGCGACATCCCGGAAGCGCGCCTGCTGCTCGTCGGCGCCGACGGCGAGCTCGACGGCGGCGGCTCGGCGCTCGCCGCTCTGCGCCGGCGCGTCGCGGCGCTCGGCATGCCCGAGCACGCGCTGCAGGCGACGGGCGCGGTCGCGCGCGAGCAGCTGCCCACGTACCTCGCGCGGGCCAGCGTGTGCCTCGTCCCGTCGCGCGCCGATGCCTCCGGCTACTCGTGCCTGCAGGCGATGTCGTGCGGACGCCCGATCGTCGCCAGCGCGACCGGCGCGCTCGCGGAGCTCGTCAGCGACGGCAGCGACGGCCTGCTGACGGCGCCCGGGGACGCGGCGGCGCTCGCGCATGCGGCGATCTGCCTGCTCGGCGACGCCGACCGCCGCGAGCGCCTCGGGCACGGCGCGCGGGGGACCGTCGAGCAGCGCTTCGCGGCGCCGGTCGTCGCGCGCCGCCTGGCGGCGCTGTACGCGGACGCGGCCTCCGCCGCGACGCTCGGCCGCGCCTGACGCGCGCCGCGATCCTGGACGCCGGCAAGGTGGCGAAGGTACGATCGCCGCGCGCATGAGCGACGTTCCGTCAGCGGGCTCGGGGCAGGATCGCCTGCTCGAGCTGCGCGCCTCGGCGAAGGGCTGGCACGGCGTGCAGATGGCGGTGCTCGGCTTCATCGGCCTGTGCGGCGTGCTGCAGCGCGACGACGCCGGCGATCCGACGTGGCTGCAGGTGTGGGCGCTGCTGCTGGCCGTGGCGGCGCTGCTGACCGCGCTGTGGGCGATCGTGCTCGTCGGGCGTGCCGCGTGGCCGCTGTACGGCCCGCAGCCCGAGCTGCCATCCGAGCTCGACTACGAGGCGCGGCTGCGCGTCGCGAGCCGGCAGCTCAGCCGCGGTCTCGCGCTGACGTTCGTGTCCGTCGCGCTGCTGGCGCTCGGCACCGCGTCGGCGTGGTGGCCGTCGTCGGTCGAGGCGGGCCTCGTCGAGGTGCAGGCCGCCTCCGGCCAGCGCGTCTGCGGCGCGCTGGCCGACGCGCCGCACGGCGAGCTGCACGTCGTCTCGGGCGGGTCGACCGTCCGCGTGGCGCTGCAGGACGTCAGCGCCGTGCGGGCCGTCGGCGCCTGCTGAGCGCCGGCCTGTGGCGGCCCTACTCGGCCTGCCGGCCGAGGATGACGACGAAGCGCTCGACGCGCTTGCGCTCGTCGTCCGACAGCGGCCGGGCGGTCTCGACGAGCAGCGTCATCGGCCCGCGGTCGTGCGCCCAGCGGACCGCCTGCTCGCCGAAGGAGGGCGCGACCCACACGAGCGCCATCGAGCCGGCGTAGCGCATGACCGTGCGCTCCTGCTCCTCGGGGCCGTCCTCGGTGCGCAGCAGCGGCACCGTCACCATGTCGAGGCGATGGGCGACCGCGGAGATCGCGTCGAGGCCGCCGCCGTCGACGAGCAGCGCGAGCTCACCCTGCTCGAGCATCGAGCTCACCCAGCCCTCGGGCGCGCCGTCGAGGTTGCCGGCGGTGCAGGCGAGTCGAAAGAGCGCTCCGGGCATGGCCCCCAAGCTACATCGTCAGCCCGTGGTAGCGAGGCGCCGTGCGCGCCGCAGCAGCTCCCGGCGCGCGACGGCGTTGTCGGCGTGCTCGGCCGCCGTCGCGTAGGCGCGTGCCGCGCCGGGCGCGTCGCCGGCGCGGTCCAGCAGGTCGGCATGCGCGGCGTGCAGCGGCGCGTAGGACGCCAGCGCCGCGTCGCCCAGCAGCGGCCCGATCAGCGCGAGGCCGTCGGCGACGCGCCCGGCGCGGCCGAGCGCGGCGGCGCGGTTGACGTCGATCACCGGCGACGGCGCGCGCCGCGCGAGCTCGCCGTAGAGCGCGGCGATCTGGTCGTCGTCGGTCTCCTGCGGCGAGCGCGCGGTCGCGTGCAGCGCGGCGATCGCCGCCTGCAGCGCGTAGGGGCCCGCCGGGCGCCGGCGCAGCGCCGCGTCCAGCAGCGTCGTGCCCTCGCGGATTCGTCCGCGGTCCCACAGCGAGCGGTCCTGGTCGTCGAGCGCGACGAGCTCGCCGTGCTCGTCGACGCGCGCGGCGCGGCGCGAGTCGTGCAGCAGCATCAGCGCGAGCAGCGCGGCGACCTCGCCCTCGTCGGGCATCAGGCGCGCCAGCAGGCGGCCGAGGCGGATCGCCTCGACGCACAGCTCGCCGCGCACGAGCCGATCGCCGCCCGACGCGCTCCAGCCCTCGTTGAAGACGAGGTACACGACGGCGAGCACGCCCGCGAGCCGGTCGGGCAGCTCCTCGTCGGGCGGGATCCGGTACGGGATCCGCGCGACGGCGATCTTGCGCTTCGCGCGCACGATCCGCTGCGCCATCGCGGGCTCCGCGACGAGGAACGCGCGTGCGATCTCGCCGGTCGTCAACCCGCCGAGCGAGCGCAGCGTCAGCGCGACCCGCGCGGGCATCGCGAGCGCCGGATGACAGCAGGTGAAGATCAGGCGCAGGCGGTCGTCGCCGACGGCGGACGGCTCGTGCTCGTCGTCGAGCGCCGGCGTCTGCAGCTCGGCGATCCGGCCGAGGCGCTGCACGCGGTCGGCGAGCACGCGGTCGCGCCGTAGGCGATCGATCGCCCGCCGCCGCGCCGCGGTCGTGATCCACGCTCCCGGCCGCTCGGGCACGCCGTCGCGGTCCCACGCGACGATCGCGGCGGCGAACGCGTCCTGCAGCGCGTCCTCCGCCAGCTGGAAGTCGCCGAGCTGGCGGATGAGCGTGGCGAGCACTGCGGCGCGCTCCTCGCGGAAGGCGACCTCGGCGGCCGCGGTGCTCGCCGGCGTCACGATCGGCTACTCGAAGACCATGACCGGCCGCACCTCGACCGTGCCGTAGGTGATGTTCGGCATCTTCGCCGCCCATCCGAGCGCCGCGTCGAGGTCGGGCACGTCGAGCAGGTAGTAGCCGCCGAGGATCTCCTTGGTCTCGGCGAACGGGCCGTCGCTGACGATCGTCTCGCCGTCGCGCACGCGCACGGTCGTGGCCGTGTCGGGGCGCTCGAGCGCGTCACCGCCGCGCAGCGCGCCGGACTCGCGCAGCTGCTCGGTGTACGCGAACCACCTCTCGTGTTGCGCCTGCTGCTCGTCGGGGCCGGGGGCGTCCGCCGGGTCGCCGTAGATCAGGAGCATGTACTGCGGCATCTGGCACCTCTCGTGGTCCGTCGAGCCGGCGAATTCCGACCCGCTGCAATGACGTCGAACGCGACGAGCCGGATTCGACACCGCGCGGGCGAAGGTTGCAACCCCGGGGTGTGAGACGTGCGATCTGCCGATCCACGCGCGGCCGGCCTCCCGCCCCGGGGGCGGCCGCGGGTCCGTCAGAGCGACGAGAGGACGGTGAGCTCGTGGCCGGCCGACCACGGCCGGCGGCTCGACGCGATCCGCCCGCGCGGCATGCAGTCCTCGATCAGCCCCGCCTGCTCGAGCTCGAGCAGCGCCTCGTCGACCTCGCTCTGGCCGAGCAGCGGGTAGTCGATCGTCAGCTCGGCGAGGATCTCGGGCCTGTCGCGCGTGCCGTCGGCGAGCCCGAGCAGGCGATGCACGACGCCATCGTGATCGCTGATCGTCAGAACCTCTCGCTGCCCGACGATGTGCAGCTGGCCGCTGCCGCGCAGCAGCGGACCGGTGATCGTCAGACGCGGCCGTTGAGCTGGCATCTGTGCTCTCCCTGTCTCGATCGTGCCCACATCGAATAGGAGGAGTACGCGCGCCACCTGATACATCCGGTCCGAGGTCGCCCCCGGGTCAGCGCCTCAGCCGCGGTCGGTGAAGTCCGTGCGGTGCTGCCGGGAGCCCTCGAGGCGGCCGGGGATCAGCGCGTCGGCGAGCGGGACGTCCCTCTTGACGACGCGCACGCCGTAGACATAGGCCAGCGCGCCGCCGAGCGTCCCCCCGAGCGTCAGCAGCCCGAGCGCGGCGCAGCCGGCGACGAGGCCCCCGATCGTGACCTCGTCGGCGAGGTAGCCGGGCCGCTGCAGGATCCACGTGACGGCGAAGCACGCCGTCGCGAGCAGCATCACGACGAGGTGGTAGTTGGCGAGCGTGCGCGCCCGCGACCCCTTGCTCAGGTCGGCCCAGTCCAGCAGCCCGGTGAGCGACGTCGGGACCGCGACGAGCAGCCCGCCGGAGATCGCCAGCAGCGAGCCCTTGGCCATCGCGTCCTCCTCGAAGCCGCACGCGCCGACGACGAGCATCAGCACGCCGACGGTGTACGCGCCGATGCTCACGTCGGTCAGCGGCGCGTGCGACGGCTTGCCGGTGAAGCCCTTGACGAGCGTGAGTAGGGCGTTCATCGCTGGAGCTCCTTCGGACGGGGGCGAGCAGGCCGCACGCGGACGGGCGCGCAGCCGTGTTACGCGTCCGGGACCCGGACCGGATGCGAAGCTGTCGCGTCGGCGGTCAGCCGACGTAGCGGCGCGCGAACGTCTGTGCGAACGACGGCGAGTGCTCGAGCTGCTCGAGGCGGGCCGCCCGCAGCCGGCGCTCGTAGTCGACCGCCGTGCCGGCGAGCGGCTCGTGCAGGAGGTGCAGCAGCCAGTCCGAGAACTCCTGCGACCGCCAGACGTCCGGCAGGCGCCGCGCGCCGTAGCCGTCGAGCTGCTCGCCGTCGCCGTCGCGCAGGCGGGCCACGAGCGACCGCGCGAGCGCATCTGCGTCGGCGATCGCGAGGTTCATGCCCTTCGCGCCGCAGGGCGTCAGGACGTGCGCGGCGTCGCCGGCGAGATAGAGCCGACCGTGCTGCATCGGCGCGGTCACGCTGCTGCGCATCGCGAGCACGCCCTGCTCGAGGATCCGGCCGGGGGTCAGCTCGGCCGCGCCGTGCGGCGACAGGCGCCGTCGCAGCTGCGCCCAGACGCGCTCAGCCGGCCAGTCGGACGCTGTGTCGCCCGCGGCGCACTGCAGGTAGAAGCGGCTGACCTCGGGGGTGCGCGGGACGTGCGCGGCGAAGCCGTCGGCGTGCATCGCGTAGACGATGTGGGCCGGCGGCGGGTCGGCCTCGGCGAGCACCGTCAGCCAGCCGAACGGGTAGCGCCGCTCGATCGCCTGCGCGCCGCCGCCGGCGAGCGCCTGGCACGAGATGCCGCGGGCGCCGTCGCAGCCCGCGACGATCTCGCACGAGATCTCGAGCGTCTCGCCGGCCGCGCTGCGGCAGACGAGCAGCGGCGCGTCGGAGTCGACTCCCTCGACGCGCTCGACGGCGTGCGAGAAGCGCACGTCGCCGCCGCGCGAGACGAGGCTCTGCACGAGGTCGCGCACGAGCAGCTGCTGCGGGTAGACCCAGTGCGCGCGCCCGCCGGCGAGCTCGCCGTAGTCGACGACGAAGCTGCGCCGCTCGCTGCGAAACTCGCAGCGCACGTGCCGCGCGGCCGCGGCGTCGAGCCCGGCGCAGAGCCCGTGCCGGCGCAGGCAGTCGACGGTCCGCTGCTCGAGGAAGCCGGCCCGCGCGCGCGTCTGGACGTGCTCGCGGCTGCGGTGCTCGACGACGACGCAGTCCACGCCGGCGGCGATCAGGACGTTGGCGAGCAGCAGCCCGGCGGGCCCGGCGCCGACGATCGCGACCTGCGTGCGCCGGCGCACGTCGCGTCAGCCGCGGCGCCGGGCGATGCCCGGCCGCTGGGCGTCGTGCGGTTCGAAGGCGCCCGCTCGCGAGGCGCAAAGACGAGCAGCGTGCACGGGAGCGCTGGTCGGGGGCGAGCTCATGCGCCAGATCGTCATCCGCGGCGCGACGCGATGCCACGGGGGCGAGCAGGTGTCCGGGGGTGCGGCTGACCGTACCCGGCCCGCCATGGCCCGCGGGGCGAAGCGCCGGCCGCGAGTCCGGGCCGTGCGGCCAATGGTGAGCCGTGGGCGAGCGCCGAGAATGCGAGCATGCGCGAGCTGCAGACCGCGCGGCCGCACGCCGCCTACCGGCCGCCGGAGGGCTACTTCGACGAGCTGTTCGCGCTCGACGACACGCCGCACCCGCACACCGCCGCGCTCGCCGCGGCGCTGCGCGCGCTCGGCCCCGAGCAGCTCGTCGCCGCGGGCCGCCGACGCGACACGATCTTCCTGCAGCAGGGCATCACGTTCGACACGACCGGCGAGGAGGGGCCGACGCTCGAGCGCCCGTTCGCGCTGGACCTTGCCCCGCGGATCCTGCCCGCGTCGGAGTGGACGCACATCAAGCGCGGCCTCGCGACGTGCGCGCGCGC
This sequence comes from Solirubrobacteraceae bacterium, assembly GCA_033855155.1. Taxonomy (GTDB): domain Bacteria; phylum Actinomycetota; class Thermoleophilia; order Solirubrobacterales; family Solirubrobacteraceae; genus CADCVQ01. Next base: position 16,287 of record JAWVGK010000158.1, read on the forward strand.
GTCGTGACCGCCGAGCCGCCCGACGTGCCGTGGCCGGCGCTCGGCACCGAGGCCTACGCCGAGGCCGCCGGCGAGTACCTGCTGCCGGCGCTCGACGAGCCGCACAACGCGACGCTCGACGAGCTCTGCGCGGCCTCCCGCTCGCAGACGCCGCTGGCGACGCTGCGCGGCCTCTGCGGGCTGCTGCCGGGGGAGAACGGCCGCGGGGAGCCGGTCTGGGTCGGCGCGGACCCGACCAACCGCCATCTCGCCGGCGAGCGCCACGTGAAGATCGGCCACGGGGGCTATTACGGCGACGTGCCGCCGGTGCGCGGCGTCTACCAGGGTGGGGCGACCTCGCGCCTGGACGACCAACGTCCAGATCACGCGCCTGGACCCGCAGGCCGGCGCCCGCGCCTGAGCGCCCGCCAGGCGCGCGCGGCTGCCGCGCCGTGCCGCGCGGCGGGGCACGCTAGACTGACCGGCAGACCTGCCTGCGCAGGTCGTTTTTCTGTCCTCTTGCCGTCACGGAGCGCCGAATGGCCCGCGGAGACGTGCGTATCGCTGTGACCCTCGCGTGCGAGGTCTGCAAGCGTCGCAACTACCAGACGAATAAGTCCAAGCGCAACAATCCCGAGCGGATCACGCTGCGCAAATACTGCAAGTGGTGCAGGGAGCACACCGGCCATCGGGAGACCCGGTAGCCGGCTCGACTCACCGCATCCCATGGCTCGCAATCGCCAGCGTGCGAAAGCCCGCAAGCAGAAGCTGCACCGGGACAACGTCCCGGGCTCGCTCGACCACGCCTCCGGTGACGTCGAGGAGGTCGAGGCGCGCATCGTCGCCGGCGCCGCCGGGATCCCCGCCGACGACGTCGACACCGGCATCGACGTCGACACCGACCCGGACTTCGTCCCGGACGCCGAGCTGGCACTCGACCGCGAGCAGGCCGGCGCGAGCGACGCCGCGGCGCGCACCCCGTCCGGCTCGCGCCTCGTCAACTTCCTGCGCGCCTGCTGGGCCGAGCTCCAGCGCGTGCAGTGGCCGGACCGCCGGCAGGTCGGGCAGGCGACCGCGGTCGTCCTCGGCTTCGTCGTGATCGCCGGCGCCTTCCTCGGCCTCGCCGATGCCGTCGCGCAGCGCATCGTCGACTTCATCATCTAGTCCCGCCCCCGAGCCTTCGAGAGACCCCATGTTTCGCTGGTACGTCGTCAACACCTATTCAGGCCATGAGAACAAGGTCAAGCAGAACCTTGAGCATCGCGTGGTCTCGCTGAACCAGAAGCGCAACGTCCGCCAGGTCGTCGTGCCGACCGAGTCCGTGTCCGAGATGAAGGACAACCAGAAGGTCACGGTCGAGAAGCGCACGATGCCGGGCTACGTGCTCGTGAACATGGAGCTCAACGAGGACTCCTGGGGCCTGGTCAAGGGCACTCCGGGGGTGACCGGGTTCGTCGGCGCGTCCAACGAGCCCGTGCCGCTGACGCAGGCGGAGGTCGATCGCCTCCTGCATCGCGACATCGTCATCAAGGACCGCATCAAGAAGGCCAGCTTCGTCATCGGCGAGTCCGTCAAGGTGGTCTCCGGGCCGCTGTCGGACTTCTCCGGCGAGATCTCCGAGATCAACGAGGACGCCGCCCGCTTGAAGGTGCTTGTGTCAATCTTCGGCCGCGAGACCCCGGTCGAGGTCGGCTTCGATCAGGTCAAGAAGATCTAGGCCCACCCCTTCTAGGGACCGGAGGTCTCTAGTCTCAATCAGAACGCGGGGCCGGATGCGC
>JAWVGK010000159.1:0-7425 GCA_033855155.1 Solirubrobacteraceae bacterium
GCACAACCCGACCGGGCGCGTGCTGACGCCCGACGAGCTGCGCGCGATCGCCGCGATCTGCGTCGAGCACGACCTCGTCGCCGTCACCGACGAGGTCTACGAGCACCTCGTCTTCGACGGCGAGCACGTGCCGCTCGCGACGGCTGCCGGGGATGGCCGAGCGCACGCTGACGATCTCCAGCGCCGGCAAGTCGTTCTCGTTCACCGGCTGGAAGGTCGGCTGGTGCTCGGGTCCGCCCGCGCTCGTCGGCGCCGTGCGCGCCGCCAAGCAGTTCCTGACGTTCTCCGGCGCGACGCCGTTGCAGCACGCCGTCGCGGCCGCGCTGACCGACGCCGAGCGCCACGTCGCGCCGCTGTGCGCGTCGCTGCGGGCCAACCGCGACAGCCTCTGCGCGGGGCTGCGCGCGGCCGGATTCGGCGTCGACGTGCCGCAGGGGACGTACTTCGTCAACGCCGACGTCGCCCCGCTGGGCGTCGACGACGCCGCCGCCTGGTGTCGCGAGCTGCCCGCGCGCACGGGCGTCGCCGGGATCCCGACGAGCGCCTTCTACGACGACGCCCGGGCCGGGCGCACGCTCGTGCGGTTCGCGTTCTGCAAGCGCGCGGACGTCATCGAGGAGGCCGTGCGGCGGCTGTCGGCGCCGCCGGGCTGATCGGATACGGTCCGCGCCATGGGAGCCATGAGCGGCAGCGCGAGCGCCGAGATCGACGCCCCGATCGACGCGGTCTGGGCGCTCGTGGCGGACGTCGAGTCGACGCCGTCGTGGCAGCGCGGGATCGACGCGACCGACGCGATCGCGCGCGACGACGAGGGCCGCGCGACGCGTTGCGAGACCGTCACCGACGCGAAGATCAAGGTCTTCAAGGCGCACGTGAGCTTCGACTACGCACCGCCGTCGCGGCTGAGCTGGGTGCAGGAGCAGGGCGACCTGAAGTCGATGACCGGCTCGTGGCAGCTCGACGACCTCGGTGGCGGGCGCACGCGCGCGACGTACTCGCTGCAGGCCGACCCGGGCGCGCTGCTGTCGCGCTTTCTCAAGGGCGCGCTCGAGCAGAAGATGCGCGCGATCCTGATCGAGGGACGCCCGGCCGAGCTCAAGGCGCGCGCCGAGGCCGCCGCGCGCTGAAACGTCGCTTGCACGCAGGCGATTGCCGCGCCGCCGCACGGGGCAGCCCAAGGCCGACGGCGAAGGTCCACGAACCGTGAGAGGTCGATGAGACCGCCGCGGCACGCAACGCCGGTTGACCTAAGGTCGGGCGCTCGCCACACCGCAAACGCATCATCAGGGGGTCCAAGTTGCTACGAACGTCTCGCCGGATCAAGGTCTGGCTCGCCATGGCCTTCGCACTGTCGCTCACGATCCCCGCGGTCGCGCTCGGCGCCGCCGAGGCGCCGACGGTCACGACCGGCGGCGTCGCGAAGCTCACGCCGTCGACCGTGTCGCTGCTCGGCAAGATCGACCCCAACGACGCCGACACGTTGTACCTCTTCCAGTACGGCCCGACGACGCTGTACGGCGCGCAAACCGCCGCCGTCGCGGTCAGCGGCCCGACGAACAGCGCCAACGTCGTCGTCGACGTCGGCGGCCTGGCGCCCGCGACGACGTACCACTACCGCCTCGTCGCGACGAACTCCAAGGGCACGAGGCGTGGCAGCGACCGGACGTTCAAGACCCGTGCCCAGCCGCTCGGCCTGTCGCTCGGCGCGAACCCCAACCCCGTCCAGTTCGGCAAGCCGACGGTGCTCGGCGGCGTGCTGACGGGCACCGGCAACGCCAACCGCCAGGTCGTGCTGCAGTCCAACCCATTCCCCTACGTGCAGGGCTTCGTCAACACGACAAACATCCTGCTGACCGGAGCGGGGGGCGAGTTCTCGTTCCCGCTCGTGTCGGTCGCGCTGAACACGCAGTACCGCGTGCTGATCCCGACCAAGCCCGAGATCAGCAGCCCGATCGTGTTCGTCAGCGTCACACCGAGGATCTCGACATCGGTGACGGCGACGCGCGTGCGGCCCGGCCAGCGCGTGCGCTTCAGCGGCACCGTGCATCCCGGACAGGGCGGCGAGCGGCTCGCGATCCAGAAGCTCAAGGGCACGCGCTGGGTGACGCTCGGCGGCTCGATCACGCACCGCGTGAGCAGCACGTTCTCGCGCTACTCCAAGCGCATCCGCATACGCCACAGCGGCAGCTACCGCGTGTACATCGCGGTGGGCGACGGGCGCTTCGCATCGTCGGCCGGGCGGACCGTGCGGATCCGCCTGCGCTGAGCGCCGTACCGCCACGCCCGGCCGCCGCCCGCGCGCGGCCGGGCGTCGTCGGCGGGCGCGCGTCAGACGGCGGCGCGCGGCCGGGCGCCGGCGGGGGCGCGCGTCAGACGGCGGCGGGGGAGCGGTCGGGCGACCAGCCGGCGCGAGCGCGGTCGAACTCGCCCCAGTCGAGCTCCGGGCCGTCGAGCGGCTCGGGCGGCGCCGGGGGGACCGGGCGGCGCGGGCGTCCGCCGCCGCCGTCGGAGCCGTCCTCGCCGTCGTCGTGCTCGGACGACGACCGCGACAGCGCGACCCACAGGCAGCCGCAGACGATCAGCAGCGCGAGCACGCCGACGATCGCGGACTCGGCCCACATGCCGAGGAAGGTCAGGGTGATCGCCGCCGTGATCGCGGAGCCGCCGCCGAGCGCGAGCGCCATCCGCGCGAGCCGCACGCGACGCGACGCACGCTCGGGCAGCGGCGTCACGACGCACAACGACAGCGTCAACGCGGCGAGGTACAGCACGGCGTTCATCACGAGCAGCATCGATCCATTGTGGTTCCCCCACCCGCCGCGATCAAACTGCAAGGACGGACGTATGGCGCCCGAGGGCGGGCAAAGGACGAACGTACGACGCCCCGGCGGCGGGCGGTGGACAAACGTTGTCCGATCAGCCGCGTCGCGCCCACCGTCCACCGGGCTATCGTCACATCATGGCGCCCACCGGCGAGGCGGGGATCGAGCCGCGGATCGAGCACGCGGCGTCCTCCGAGACGTGGCTGCGCCACACGCTTGAGGAGATCCTGTCGCAGATCCGCGTCCTGCTCGACGTCGACGGCTGCGCCTTCCAGACGATCGACCTCGAACGCCGCCACATCATCCCCGCGGCGTCGTGGTTCGAGACGACCGAGCTGCGCACGGCGATGGAGCCGGTGCTCGACCGCCCGTACGACCCCGTGCGCGGCGGCGTCACCGAGGCCGCCGTCGAGCGCGGCGACCCGGTCCTGATCAGCGACATGGAGAGCTGGAAGGGCGCCGGGGCGCTGCGCGCGCGGCTGCGCAACCAGCTCGATCCGGAGGCGGCGCGGTTGGCGTGGGAGTGGTATCGCACGTCGACGTTCATCTCCTGCCCCGTGCGCACCGCCGGCGGGCGCACGCTCGGCGTGCTCGCGCTGTCGGCGAGCCCACCGCGCGCGCCGCTCAGCGAGGAGCACCTGCGCGTGACGGAGGTCTTCGCGAGCCTCGCGGCGCTCGCGCTCGAACGCTCCGAGCTGCTCGAGCGCGAGGCCAGCCGCGCGCGCACCGAGGAGCTGCTGCACAGCGCCGCGCAGCAGATGACCGCGTCGCTGGACCTCGAGGCCGTGTACGTCGCGATCGTCACCCAGGCGGCGCTCGTCACCGGTGCTCCGGCAGCGAGCCTGCTGCGCCTCGACGTCATGACGCAGACGCTGCGCACGGTGGCCGCGATCGGCGACGCCGGCGGCGCGACGAGCCGCCGCGTGGCGCTCGACGAGGGGGTCCTCGGCCGCGTCGCGCGGACCGGCGACTCGTACGTCGGCGCGCCGGCCGACGGCGACCGCCCGGACGGCGGCGCCAGCGCCGGGTCGTGCGTGCACGTGCCGGTCGGCCTCGGACCGCGGCGCTTCGGCGTGCTGTCGGTCGTGCGTCCCGGCGCGGGCGCGCTTGGCGCGCGCGAGCTCGCGCTGCTGCAGTCGCTGACGCGACCGGCCGCCGCGGCGATCGCGAACGCGCTGGAGTTCCAGCACGAGCGCCGCATCGCCGGCGCGCTGACGCGCGGCTTCATCCCCGACGCACCGCCCGAGCTCGACGGCTTCGCGCTCGGGCTCGTCTACGAGCCGGTCGGCCACGAGGTCTCCGGCGGCGACATCTTCGGCGTCTGGCGGCTGCCCGGCGGAGCGCTCGCGGTGCTCGTCGGCGACGTCAGCGGCAAGGGCCTGGAGGTCGCGGCGGTGAGCTCGATGGTGCGCTTCTTCATCGAGGCGCGAACGTGGGACTCGACGTCGCCGGCGACGGTGCTCGAGCAGACCAACTCGATCCTGCGCCGCCGCCTGCCCGGCGGTGTCGCGCTCGTAACGGCGTTCCTGGCGATCGTCGACGGCGAGCTGCTGCGCTACGCCAACGCCGGCCACATCCCGCCGATCGTCGTCGGGCACGACGGCCCGCCGCGCGAGCTGCCGACGACGGGGCTGCCGCTCGGCGTCCACGACGGCGCGAGCTTCGCGCAGCGCGAGCTGAGCTTTCGCCCCGGAGAGCTGCTGTTCGCGTGCACCGACGGCCTGCACGAGGCGCGCCGCGACGGCGAGCTGTTCGGCCAGGAGCGCGTGGCGACGCTCGTCGCCGAGCACGCAGCACCGCTCGACCCGCAGGAGCTCGTCGAGCTCGTCTACGCCCGCGCGGTCGCGTGGACGCCGCAGCTCGGCGACGACGTCGCGCTCATCGCCCTGCGCCCGCGATGAGCGGCGAGCCGCCCGCGATCCGCGACGACCCGCCGGACGGGCTCGCGGCGCGGGCGCTGTTCGCGGAGTACATGGAGTTCATCGGCGAGCGCATCGGGCTGCCCACCGGGACGGTCATCCCGGAGCACATCTTCGGCTCCGCGGACGCCTTCGGCGGCGACGGCGGCGCCTGGCTCGTCGCCTTCGACGCCGCCGGCGCGCCGCTGGGCTGCGGCGGCCTGCGCGTGCTCGAGCCGGGGGTCGGCGAGATCAAGCGCATGTTCGTCTCGGCGCGCGCACGCGGGACGGGCCTCGGCCGCCGGCTGCTGCACGAGCTCGAGCAGCGCGCGTCGGCGGCCGGCATCGCGCGCGCGCGCCTGCTGACGACCGAGATGCTGACCGAGGCATGCGCGCTGTACGCCGCCGATGGCTACCACGAGATCGCCCGCCTGCATCCGCCCGGCATCCCGGTCGAGATCTGGCTGGAGAAGACGCTTCACTCGTAGACGACGAGGTCGGGCGGCGGACCGAGGCGCAGCACGTCGCGGGGCGACATGAGGTCGGTGTCCTCCTCGTAGAAGAGCTTGAAGCCGTCATGGAAGCGCGTCGGCTCCGACGTGAAGGCCTCGTACTTCGAGATCTTGTTGGCGGGGTTGCCGAAGCCGTCGACGTTCATCGTCACCGCGAGGCCGGGCGGTCGGGCGACGCGCGCCTTGTCGACGATCATCCCCTGCGTGAACTGATGGATGACGAACAGCTTCTCGGGCAGGTCGTGCTTGCCGACGAGGTTCGACAGGTACGACGAGACGGCGTTGACCTCGTCGGCGCTGACGCTGCCGATCGTCTGGCCCGGCACGGCGTCGTCGCCGACGTGCCACTCGGGGTCCAGCGCGAGCCCGACGTCGGGCTGCAGCAGCCAGCGCTGCAGGCGCTGCACCTCGCTGAGGAAGTCGCCGCGGCCGGGCTGGATGTCGAGCACGAGCAGCGCCTTCGTCCGCCGCGCCGCCGCGAGGTAGCGGTCGATCGTCTCGGGTGGCTGGTGCGTGCGATACAGCGCGTCGTCGCCGGGGTGGGCGTTGGCGATCGTCGAGATGAGCTCGAACGCCGGCAGCACGGGCCGCGTCTTGCGCGCGTAGGCGCGCGCGACGCGGCGCAGCTTCTTCGCCGCGCCGTCGACGTCGCCGATGCCGAGGATGCCGAGGCGGTCGCTCTGCGGCGCGCCGTAGAACGCGACGACGCGCCGGGCGGGGAAGATCGTGCGGCCGCCGCCGGGCAGCTGCGCGCGCTGCTGCACGGGCACCACCGGCAGCGCCGACAACGTATCTCCGGCCCGGGCGCCGCCGCACGAGCGCAGCAGCACGACGATCGCGAGCAGCAGCGCCGCGACGGCGGCGGCCGCGACCGCGCGACGGCGGCGGTAGACCTCGGCGGGCTGGCTCATCGCACGCCCTCGCCGCCCCGTGCGCCGAGATCGGGGCGGGCGCGCTCATGTCCGCCGGCCGCGCTGCCGAAGAGGGTGGCGTGCAACACCGTTATGAGCGCATCTCGATCGACACCGCGCGCCACCGCATCGTCGGTGTCGCGACGCTGGCCGCCGACGGCTACCGCAGCCGCCTGTCGGACCTGCTGAACGCCCCCGAGCGCGAGTTCATCGCGCTGACCGACGCGACCGTCGAGCTGCTCGACAGCGACGCCGTGGTCATGCACCACGACTTCATCGCGGTCCATCGCCAGCACGTCGTCTTCGCGTACTCGCTGGGCGAGATCAAGCAGCCGTCCAGCGCCCTGCTGGCCTGAGTCCCGTCCACCGCGTCCGGCGGGCCCGCCGTGCCGGGCCCGCTTGGCGTGCGCGCTCATAGGACCGCGATCTCGCCGTCGAGCGCGAACGGCGCGACGAGCGCGATCCGATCGCCGCTCCAGAAGCGGCCGGGGTCATACCAGCTCGCCGGCCGCTCGCCCGGCAGCAGGCCCATCGCCTGGTACGTCGTCGCGACGAGCTCGGCGCAGTAGACCGTCTCCAGCGACGAGCTGCGCGCGAAGCGCCCCGTGACCCAGCCGCGCGCGAGCCCGAGGCTCGTCGGGAACGCGCGCCCGTCGAAGCGGTCGATGACCTCCATCAGGCGATCCTCGTGGCGCCGCTCGATCGCGCCGCGCAGCGTGCGCACCCAGGCGCGCTGGCCGTAGCGCTCGCTCCACTGCCGCACGGCCTCGTCGAGCCGGTGCAGCTGCACGCCGCGCTGGCGCTCGCCGGTCCACACGTCGGGCAGCGAGCGGCCGAGCTCGGCGTGCCACAGCAGCGGCGGCAGGTCGTCTATGGCGACGACCATGCCGACGTGGTTGACGGGGCTGTTGGTCAGCGTCTGGATCGCGCGGTCGGCGATCGAGCGCCCGCGAAACAGCCAGATGTCGCCCGTCGACGCGGCCGCGACCGCCTCCTCGAGCGTCAGCATGCCCTCCTCCATGGCCGTAACCTACGCAACGATGGCCCCCACCCGCAGATCGGCGCTCTCGCGACGCAGGCGCAAGCGCCGGCGCGCGAAGTTCGTGGCCGCGCTGCCGGCGGCCGGCGCCGTGCGCGCGCTGACCGGCGGGCCGCCGAAGCGCTCCCTCGCGGCGGCCGCGCGCCCGTCGTGGAAGCTGCTCGGACTGGCCGGCATGGCCGGCGTCGCGGCAACCGGCGTCGTCGTCGCGCGCAACCGCCGCGCGCAGCGCGACGTCGAGCC
>JAWVGK010000160.1:0-3356 GCA_033855155.1 Solirubrobacteraceae bacterium
CGGTGGCCCGCGCCGCAGCCACGCGAGCTCCTTGCGCAGCAGCTGCTGGCGGCGCGCGTCGCGGGCGGACTCCTGGCGGTCGCGCTCGGCGCGCGCGAGCACGTACGCCGCGTAGCCGCCCTCGTACCGGTGGATCGCGCCGTCCGCGACCTCCCACGTCGCGGTGCAGACGGCGTCGAGGAACCAGCGGTCGTGGGTCACGACGAGCATCGAGCCGCGCCGCGCCGCGAGGTGGCCCGCCAGCCACGCGATGCCCTCGACGTCGAGATGGTTCGTCGGCTCGTCGAGCAGCAGCAGCTCGGGGCCCTCGAGCAGCAGCTTGGCAAGCGCGATCCGCCGCCGCTCGCCGCCCGACAGCGGGGCGATCGCGGTGTCGATGCCGGCGGGGAAGCGACTCAGCGCGACGCCACCGAGCAGCCCGTCGAGGACCGAGCGAAACGTGGCGTCGGCCGCCCACTCGTGGTCGGCGCGGCCGCCGACGAGCTCCTCGCGGATCGTGCGCGCGTCGTCGAGCTCGTCGCCCTGGCCGAGCAGCTCGGCGTGCAGGTCGCCCGCGCGCGTGATCACCCCCGCGTCGGGCGTCTCGGCGCCGGAGATCAGGCGCAGCAGCGTCGACTTGCCGTCGCCGTTGGCGCCGACGACCCCGATCCGGTCGCCGGCCGCGATGCCGAGCGTGATGTCGCGCAGGACCGAGCGACTGCCGTAGCCCTTGGCGACGTCCTTGAGGTTGACGATGTTGCGGGGAGCGGCCACCGTGCGCATCCTAGTACCGTCGGCTTGACCGCAGAGGTATGAAAACGTATCTTCGAAGTATGAAAGGCACGGTCTCCGAGCGCGGGCAGGTCACGATTCCCAAGCGCCTGCGCGACGAGCTCGGCATCGCCGCCGGACAGGTGCTGGACTTTCGCGTCGAGGAAGGGCGCCTCGTCGCGACGAAGCGCGCGCAGCGCGATCCGGTCGAGGCGGTGTACGGCATCCTCGGCGCCCCCGCATCCACTGACGAGGTCGTCGCGGCGCTGCGCGGCGAGCCCGACGGCGTGTGATCACCGCGGTCGACACGACCGTCCTGCTCGACGTCCTCGGCCCGGACCCGGTCTTCGGAGCGCGATCGGCGCAGGCGCTGCGCGACGCGATCGCCCAGGGCAGCCTGATCGCCTGCGAGGTCGTGTGGGCGGAGGTCGGCGGGCGCTTCGCGCAGGGCGGCGACGCCACGCGGGTGCTCGAGCGGCTGACGGTCGCGTACTCGGCCATGCACGCGACCGAGGCGCTGGAGGCCGGCCGTGCCTGGCAGACCTACCGCGCGCGCGGCGGCACGCGCGAGCGCGTCGTCGCCGACTTCCTGGTCGGCGCGCACGCCACCGCGCGCGCCGATCGCCTGCTGACGCGCGACCGCGGGTTCTTTCGCACGTACTTCGAGGACCTGACGGTCGTCGATCCCGGCAGCGCCTGAGAGCGCGGCGCGTCAGCCCGCCGTCTCGGCGGAGCGCAGTCCCCCGCGCGCCCAGTAGGCGACGAGCGCGAGCATGACCGCCAGGCACGCGGCGGCGACCGCGACCTTCGTCGGCTCGCCGGCGATGAACCCGCGCGAGGCCTCGAGCATCGCCGTGACCGGATTGAAGCGCGCGACGTCGTGCACCCAGCCGCCGATCAGCGCGAGCGGCACGTAGACCGGCGCGAGGAACATCAGGATGAAGATCGGCATCTGCATCACGGGACCGGCCTGCATCGAGCGCAGGCGCATCGCGATCCCGGCCGACCACAGCGTCGCGGTCGCGTTGACCGCCAGGGCGAGCACGAGCAGGCCGAGCATGTCGGCGAGCGAGCCGCGCAGGCTCATGCCGCTGACGAGCGCCGCCGCGAGGACGACGCTCAGCACGATCACCGCGCGCGCCATCGCCTGCAGCATGTAGCCGATGACGATCCCGCCGCGGTTGGGCGCCGCGAGCAGCAGCCGGCGCGCGAAGCCGAACTCGAAGTCCGCCGCGATCGAGAAGCCGGTGAAGACGCCGCCGAACGCCGCCGCCTGAATGCTGACGAAGCCGAACTGAAACGCCGTGTAGCCGGCGTCGTAGTCGAATCCCGGCGTGTTGCGGACGTTCGACAGGCCGCCGGCGAACGCGACGAAGAAGAACAGCGGGAACATGATGCTCGGGATCAGGATCGCCTTGTTCGTCAGCGCGTTGTGGATCCCGCGCCAGGCGACCGCTAGCGCGACCGAGCGGGTGCGTGCGAGGGTGCTCATGTCCGCGCCAGCCGCGTCCGCAGGGCGCGCGAGCTCAGCGCGAGGAAGAAGACGATCGCCGCCGCGGAGATCCCGAAGCCCATCGCCAGCGCCTCGCCGTCCCAGCCGGTGATGACGAGGCTGCGCACCCCCTCGACGAGGTAGGAGACCGGGTTGTAGGTCGCGACGATCCGAAACCAGTCCTGCTCGATGAGGTTGCGCGGCAGCGAGGCCGAGCTGAGGAACAGCAGCACGAAGAACAGCGGAAAGAAGCCCTGGACGGCCTCGCCGGTGCCCGCGCGCAGCGCGACGAACGTCCCGAAGCACGCGAACGCCATGCAGATCGCGACCGCCAGCACGAGCAGCACGAACGCGCCGCCGACGCCCGCGGCGATGCCGGCGCCGAACAGCAGGCCCGTGAGCAGGTACAGCACGGCGCTGATCGCACCGGTGCACAGCGCGCCGCCGAGCTGGCCGGCGAGCAGCGCCGCGCCGGACATCGGCGTCAGCGCGAGCCGGTCGAGGAAGCCGTTCTCGATGTCGCGTGCGAGATCCTGGCCGCCGTTCAGCGCAGCGAACAGCGCGCCCTGCATGAACGGCACCGCGAGCGCGAATTCGAGGTAGCTCGCGGACGGAAAGCCGGGGATCTTCGTCGCCGCGTCGAGGCCCGAGGTGTTCACGGCGAGCAGGATCAGCGGGAAGGCGATCGGAAAGACGAGCTGCGCCGGCGCTCGCAGGCTGTGCAGCATCGAGCGGCCGGCGAGCAGGCCGACCTGCCCGAGGACGCCGGGCGCGTTCAGGGCGGCGGCGCTCACGCCGCGGTCCGCTCGCGGTCGGGAGCCGCGGCCGGGGCGGTGCCGTCCTGGCCGGCGCCCTCGAGGCTGCGGCCGGTCTTCGCGAGGAAGACGTCGTCGAGCGTCGGCTCGTGCATCGCGAGGTGGGCGACGTCGACGTTCGCGGCGTCGAGCGCGCGCACGATCCCGGCGAGCTGGTCGGCGCCGGAGTTCAGCCGCACGGCGATCGAGCCGGCGGCGCGCTCGGCGACCGGCGTGCCGAACGGCGCGAGCGCGCGGCGCGCGTCGGCGCAGCGGTCGGCGTCGCGCGGGACGACCTCGATCGTCGGCTTGGAGACCTG
>JAWVGK010000161.1:0-3321 GCA_033855155.1 Solirubrobacteraceae bacterium
GTCGCGTGGGGGACGGCCGCGATGCGCACGCAGGGCGACGACGTCGCCGAGATCCTCGCGCTGCTCGGCGTGCGGCCGACGTGGCATCCGGAGTCGCGCCGCGTCACGGGCATCGAGGTCGTGCCGCTCAAGGAGCTCGGCCGGCCGCGGATCGACGTCACGGTTCGCATCTCGGGCTTCTTCCGCGACGCCTTCCCGCACCTCGTCGCGCTGCTCGACGACGCCGTCGCGCGCGTCGCCGCGCTGGACGAGCCCGACGAGCAGAACTTCGTCGCCGCGCACGCGCGCGCCGACGCCGAGAAGCTCGCCGCGTCGCTCGGCGCGGGCCCCGCCTGGCGCCGGGCGACGACCCGCATCTTCGGCTCCAAGCCGGGCACGTACGGCGCCGGCCTGCTGGCGCTCGTCGACGCGCGCGACTGGCGCGACGACGCCGACCTCGCGGCGGTCTACGAGGCGTGGGGCGGCTTCGCCTACGGCCGCGGCCTCGACGGCGCCGCGTCGCCGGAGTCGATGCGCGAGTGCTACGGCCGCATCGAGGTCGCGGTCAAGAACGTCGACTCGCGCGAGCACGACATCCTCGACTCCGACGACTACTACCAGTACCACGGCGGCATGATCGCGACCGTCCGGGCGCTGACCGGGCGCGATCCGGCGGCCTACCTCGGCGACAGCTCGGACCCGTCGCGCGTCGTCGCGCGGACGCTCGCCGAGGAGACGCGGCGCGTGTTCCGCGCCCGCGTCGCGAACCCGCGCTGGATCGCGTCGATGATCCGCCACGGCTACAAGGGCGCGGCCGAGCTGTCGGCGACCGTCGACTACTTGTTCGGCTACGACGCCACGGCCGGCGTCGCGGAGGACTGGATGTACGAGCAGGTCGCCGCGCGCTACCTGCTCGACGACGACGTCGCGTCGTTCATGGCGAGCTCGAACCCGTGGGCGGCGCGCGCGATCGCCGAGCGCCTGCTCGAGGCGGCCGATCGCGGGCTGTGGGCGGCGCCCGCCGACGACACGCTGGCCGGCATCCGCGAGCGCTTCCTCTCCTTGGAAGGCGAGCTCGAGGAGGCTTCCGCGTGACGGAGTTCCCGCTCAGCGCGATCGTCGGCCAGGAGGCGCTGATCGAGGCGCTGCTCGTCAACGCGGTCGCGCCGGACGTCGGCGGCGTGCTCGTGCGCGGCGAGCGCGGGACCGCGAAGTCGACGGCGGTGCGCGCGCTCGCGCCGCTGCTGCCGGCGGTGCGCGCGGCCACGTCGCAGGCGTACGCGTTCGGGCCCGGCGAGCTTGCGCCGGACGGGGCGGTCGCGCTCGATGCGCCGACGGTCGCGCGCGCCGCGCGGCTCGTCGAGCTGCCGCTCGGCACGACGCTCGACCGGCTCGTCGGGTCGCTGGACCTCGGTCGCGCGCTGGCCGGTGAGCGGGCGTTCGAAGCGGGGCTGCTGGCCCGCGCGCACCGCGGGATCCTGTACGTCGACGAGGTCAACCTGCTGCCCGACCACCTCGTCGACGCGCTGCTCGACGCGGCCGCCACGGGCGTCGCGCGGGTCGAGCGCGAGGCGGTGTCGGTGGTCCACGCGGCGCGCTTCCTGCTCGTCGGGACGATGAACGCCGAGGAGGGCGAGCTGCGCCCGCAGCTGCTGGATCGCTTCGGCCTCGGCGTCGAGGTGCGCGCGCCGCGCGGGCCGTCGCAGCGCGCGGAGATCGTGCGCCGCCGGCTGGCCTTCGAGCGCGATCCGGTGGCGTTCTCCGGTGCGTGGGCCAGCGGCGAGGACGCGCTGGCGGCGCGGATCGCGGAGGCGCGCGGGCGGCTTGACGGCGTGCGGCTGCCCGAGCGCGAGCTGCTGCGGATCACGGGCGCGTGCGCGGCGCTCGGCATCGACGGCGTCCGCGGCGACATCGTGACCGCGCAGGCCGCGCGCGCGCTGGCGGCGCTGGACGGCTGCGGAGAGGTCGCCGAGCAGCACGTGCGCCGTGCCGCCGCCTTGGCGCTCGCGCACCGGCGCCGGCGCGACCCGCTCGACGGGCGCGAGCCCGACGCCGACGAGCTGCAGCGCGCGCTGGACGGCGAGGGCGATCCGCCGGATGGCGGGGGCGCGAACGGGGCCGGCTCTGGGGCGGGGCCGCGCGAAGGGCGCGAGCCGTCGGGCGGGGTTCCCGCGTCGGCCGCCTCGGGAGCGGGGGTCTCGGCTGGTGCCGGTGCGGCGGGCGCGGGCGCGGCGGGCGCGGGCGCGGGCGCGGGGCGTGCGGACGCGGCCGGGGGCGCGGCTGCGGCGGAGGGAGCGGCTGCGGCGGCGGGCGCGGCTCATACGACGGGCGCGGCGGGTCCGGTCGGGCAGGGCGTCGTGGACGGCCGCGCGCGCGAGCGTCGCGACGCGCCGCAGCGCGCCGGCCTGCCGCTCGACGTGCTCGCGCTCGCCGGCACGGGCAGCGGCCCCGCCGGCCGCAGCGCGCGCACGCGCGGCCCCGGTGCCGGCGCGATCGACAGCCGCCCGGCGCGCGCCGGCGGTCAGGACGTCGCGATCGTCGCCAGCCTGCACGCCCGGCTGCTGGAGGGTGCCGTGCTCGGCGGCGCGGCGGCCAGGCGACCCGCGTCGGCCTTCCACCCTGGTGCGGTGCCCGGCGCCGCGGCGGCCGGGCCGCCCGCGCCGGCCTTCCACGCATCCACGCCCCCAGCCCCCCTGCGCGAGCACGTGCGCGCCGGGCGCGAGTCGACGCTCGTCTGCCTCGTCGTCGACGCCAGCGGCTCGATGGGCGCGCGCCGCCGCCTCGCGCGTGTCAAGGGGGCGCTCGTCGCGCTGCTGCGCGACGCCTACGCTCGCCGCGACCGCGTCGCCGTGATCGCGTTTCGCGACGCCGCCGCGCAGCTGCTCGTCGCGCCCGGCGCGCCGCTCGCGCTCGCGGCCGCGGCGCTGCGCGAGCTGCCGGCCGGCGGGCGCACGCCGCTCGCCGCCGGCCTCGACGCGGCAGAGCGCCTGATCCGCCGCGAGGCGCTGCGCGAGCCCGATCGGCGCGCGATCGCGATCGTCCTGACCGACGGCCGCGTCGCCGACCCGCGCGGCGAGATCCCGCTCGCCGCCGCGCGGCTCGGCCGCGCCGCCGCCGCCGTGCACGTCGTCGACACCGAGGACGGGCCCGTGCGCCTCGGCCTCGCGACGGCGCTCGCCGGCGCCGCCGGCGGCGAGGTCCACCGACTCGTCCCCGCCCCGACCAGGAGCGCCGCATGACCGATCGCACGCCGCTGGAACGCCACGGCCCCGACGTCGACGTGCCGCACCGCCCCGGCGACCTCGGCAGCGCCGAGCCCAAGCGCCGCAAGCGCCGCGACCG
>JAWVGK010000162.1:0-4158 GCA_033855155.1 Solirubrobacteraceae bacterium
GCTGGTGCTGCAGGCCGGCGAGTTCATCTCGTCGGTCTCCGGACGTTCCGGCAAGTACGTCGACCACCTGACGCTGGTGACCACGGATGGCCAGCAGCGCGACGGCGGCGGCAACGGTGGCGGCGCTTTCGGCTGGTCGCTGCCGGCGGCGACCGGCTCGGACTACACGGTCGTCGTCGGCTTTGGCGGGCGGTGGGGTCGCTACGTGGATGCGATCGGGCCGATGACCGCGACCTTCAGCCCCGCCACCTGGGAGTGATCGATGCTCACGTGTTCTGGTACAGCGGCCCGTCGCCGCCCTCGGGCGTCGTCAGGCGTCCGCCCTTGGCGGTGATCGCGCCGCACTGCACGCAGTTGGTGTAGTTGACGACGACGTCGACGTCGCCGGTCGCGGGCGCGTCCTCGGGGATCTCGTAGACCGCCGCGGGGCACATCCAGGCCCACGTCTCGGCGACCTCGCGCGGGACGCGGCGCTGCACGCGGATGTGGTTCGGCGCGTCGTCGCGGGTCGCGTTGCGGCTGATGTAGACCGACGACAGCTTGTCGAAGACGTACTTGCCGTCGGGCTTGGGATAGCCGTCCTTCGTGTCGCCGACGAACATCCTTCGGGCGGCGTTGCGATGCCAGTGCCAGCGCCCGCCCGGAAAGCGGCCCTTGGTCATGATCATGAGGTTCACGAGCGGGCCGCCGCGCAGGAAGCCCTTCTGAAACGGCTGGCGCGTGTTGCGCACCTCGTGCAGCTCGGCATCGATCGACGACGCCGCGACGGCGTCCTCGTAGGAGGACAGGTCGTCGTCGCCGCGCTTGAGCGCCGCGTAGACGGCCTCGGCCGCGAGCGTGCCCGACAGGATCGAGTGGTGCACGCCCTTCAGCGCGACCGTGTCGACCATCCCCGCGGCGTCGCCGACGAGCAGCGCGCCGGGCATCGTGAGCTTTGGCATCGACCACCAGCCGCCGGCCGGCAGCGCCTTCGCGCCCCAGCTCACCCGCTCGCCGCCTTCGAGGATCTCGCGCACGAGCGGGTGCAGCTTGAACTGCTGCAGCAGGTCGTGGGCCGACGTCGTCGCGTCCGCGTACTCGAGGTCGACGACGAAGCCGATCGAGACGTACGACTCGCCGGTCGTCTCGTCGTTCATCGGGTAGATCCACGTGCCGCCGATCTGGCCGTACTTCGCCGACAGCTTCAGCGGCCACGGACCGATCGTGTGGATGATGCGGTCCAGCGGCTTGGAGACCTTCCATACCTCCTTGACGCCGAGCTCCCAGACCTGCGGCTCGCGCCCGTCGGCGAGATCGAACTCGCGGATCGCCGCGCCCGTCAGGTGGCCCCAGCAGCCCTCGGCGAGCACCGTCGCGCGCGCCTTGACGTCGGTCCCCGGCTCGAAGTTGCGCAGCGGCTCGCCGTCCTTGCCGCGGCCCTTGTCGCCCGAGCGCACGCCGACGACATGACCGTGCTCGACGATCAGCTGCGTCGCGGCGGTCTCGGTGAGGACGTAGGCGCCCGCCTCCTCGGCGACGCGCTGGCCGTAGCGGGCGAGCGCCGACACCGAGATCACCTCGTTGCCGTGGTTGCGAAACGGCGGCGGCGTCGGGATCTTCAGCGCGCGCCTGGCGTTGGGCAGCAGGTAGACCGCCTCCCGCGTCACCTCGCCGAACGCGAAGCCCTCCATGCGCCAGTCCTTGCGCGTCATGTCCGGAAACAGCTCCTGCAGCGGCCCCGGTCGCATGACCGCGCCGGACAGGTTGTGGCCGCCGCACGTCTTCGCCTTCTCGATCACGGCGACCGGCACCTCGCCGAGCGACTCCAGCAGCTCCGCGTCGTCGGCGAGCAGCTGCAGCAGCCGGTTCGCGCACGCCAGCCCGGCCGTGCCGCCGCCGACGATCGCGACGCCGACCTCGATCAGCTCGTCCTCGCCGTCGAGGCCGCGCTTGACGAACTCCACCCGCGAGTCGACCGGCGGCGGGTAGAGCTCCGGCACCGGCTCGCCGGCATGCGCGGGCATGCGGCCTACGCCTTCTTCGCCTTCACGGCCTCGGTGAGCTTGGGCAGGATCTTGTTGAGGTCGCCGACGATGCCGAGGTCGGAGTACTCGAAGATCGGCGCGTTGGCGTCCTTGTTGATCGCGACAATGTTCTCCGAGCCCTGCATGCCGACCTTGTGCTGGATCGCCCCGGAGATGCCCGCCGCGAGGTAGAGCTTCGGCGCGACCGTCTTGCCGGTCTGGCCGATCTGCGTCGAGTACGGATACCAGCCGGCGTCGACGACCGCGCGCGTCGCGGCGACGGCGCCGCCGAGCGCTTGCGCGAGCGCCTCGCAGAGCTCGAAGCCCTCCGCCTTGCCGAGCCCGCGGCCCCCGGCGACGAGATAGTCGGCGCCCTCGATGTCGACCTCCGCCCCACGCGCCTCCCCACGCTGCACCATCGTCGCCTTCGTCGAGAACGGCGACAGCTCGACCTCGACGTCCCGCACGTCGGCGACGTCGCTGCCGGGCTCGGCGATCTCGAACGCGTTGAGGCGGCCGATGACGATGCCGCGATCCTTGTAGGACGACGTCGAGATCGACGAGTCGCCGTGGATCGGGCGCTCGGCGGTGAGCTTGCCGTCGACGACGTCGACCTGCGTGACCTCCATCGTCACGCCGGCCTTCAGGCGCGCGGCGAGGCCGGCACCGATCTCGAAGCCGAGCAGCCCGCCGCCGAACAGCGCGTAGCCATGCCCGCCGTCGTCCATGACCTTCGCCATGACGTCGACGACCGGCTGGGCGAGGCCCTCGGGAACGCCGGCCGCGCGGTGCACGGTCGTCGCGCCATAGTTGCCCAGCGACGCGGCGAGCTCGTCGGAGATCTCGCCGACGACGACCGCGTGCGCCTGCGAGCCGAGCCGCGCGGCGAGGCGCGCGGCTTCGGACACCGCGCCGAGCGAGTTCTTGTTGAACGCGCCCTCGTAGTGCAGCGCGAAGACCAGGATGTCCGAGCTCATGACAGAAGCTTCCTCTCGTCCAGCCACGCGACGATCTTCTCGACGGTGTCGTTCGTGTCCTCGTCTTCGATGATCGTGCCGCCGGACTTCGCGGGCGGCGCCTTGAAGTCGCCGCAGACGACCTTCGAGCCGGCCTCGCCGACGTCGCCGGCGTCGATGCCCGCGTCGGCGATGCCGAGCGACTCCAGCGGCTTCTTCTTCGCGCCCATGATCGCCTTCAGCGACGGGTAGCGCGGCTCGTTGATCGCGTCGCCGACGGAGATCACCGCGGGCAGCTCGATGTCGACGGTGTCGTAGCCGTACTCGGCCTGGCGCTCGCAGCGCACGTTGCCGGCGGAGACGTCCATCTTGATGACCTGCGTCAGCGACGGCATCCGCAGGTGGTCGGCCACGACGGCGCCGATCGTGTAGCACTCGCCGTCGTCGGACTGCTGGCCGAGCAGCACGAGGTCCGGGCTCTCGCGCTCGAGCACCTTCGCCAGCGCGTAGCCGGTCGCGGCGACGTCGGAGCCGGCGAGCGCGTCGTCGGTGAGGTGCACGGAGCGGTCGGCGCCGAGCGAGACGGCCTTGTGCAGCGAGCGCACGGCGGTGCTCGGGCCCATCGTCACGGCGACGATCTCGTCGACCTCGACGACGCCGCCCTCCTTGACCTGCATCGCGGCTTCGATCGCGTGGGTGTCGTAGGGGTTGAGGTTGCGCTCGCCCCCCCGGTCCATGCGCCCCGTCTGCGGGTTGATGCGCTTCTCCACCGCGGCGTCGGGCACCTCCTTCACCAGGACGCAGATCTTCAACGGGCCTCCTTCGTGGGACGGGGCATGGGCGCAGGATAACGGATTGACTGACCAGTCAATCGCATGGCGTGGGGCGTCAGGCGGCCGCGACGGCGCCGCGGATGAAGTCCACGATCGTCTCCGTGCTCGACCCCGGGCCGAAGACCTCGGCGACGCCGAGACGCTTGAGCTCGGGGATGTCGTCGCTCGGGATCGTGCCGCCGACGGTCACGACGACGTCGTCGATCTCCTGCTCGTGCAGCAGCGCGACGATCCGCGGGACGAGCGTCATGTGCGCGCCCGACAGGATCGACAGCCCGACGGCGTCGGCGTCCTCCTGGATGACGGTCTCGACGATCTGCTCGGGCGTCTGGTGCAGGCCCGTGTAGATGACCTCCATGCCGGCGT
>JAWVGK010000163.1:0-3150 GCA_033855155.1 Solirubrobacteraceae bacterium
CGCGCCGAGGCGCGCGCCGGCGGTCACTGCGGCCGCGGCGCGACGTCGCGCCTGCGCCTGCGCTCGCGCGACGGCGCGATCCGCGTCGAGTTCGACGTCCGGGGCCGGCGCGCCGGCGAGGCGTGGCGCGTCGTGCTCGTCCACGAGCGCCGCGTGGTCGTGCGCACGCGAGCCCGCACGAGCGGTGGGTCGTTTCGCCTCCGCCGCTCGCTGCCCGACCTCGGCGGCCCCGACCGCATCACGGCGCGGGCGTCCGGCCCGGGCGGGCTGACGTGCGAGCGTCGGCGACGCTGGCAACGTAGTGGCGGCGCCGCGGCTCCGCCCGGGCTCAGGCGGCGTGGTCCTCGCGCGGCAGGCCGTCGACGCTCAGCGTGCGGTTGGCGTACTCGGGCTCGCCGGTGACCTCGCGGCCGAACCACGCCGGCGGCATGAACCCCTTCGCCGCTTGCTCGTCGTCGAACTCGACCTCGGCGACGATCAGGCCGTCGAGCGCGCCGAAGTACTCGTCGACTGCGACCTCGAGGCCGTCGACGCGCATCGTGCGGCGCGTCTTCTGCAGCCGGCGGCCCTCGGTGAGCTGCCACAGCGCGTCCGCCTGGCGCTCGCCGAGCGCGAGCTCCTCCTCGACGCGCACCTCGCCGCCGCCGTGCTTGATCGTCAGCGTGGCGCGGGCGGGGGTGCGGCGCACGCGCACCTCGGTGTCGCCGTCGAGCGCGAGGTAGCCCTGCAGGATCGCGACGCGCCGCGCGAACGCCAGCGCCGCGGGCAGCTCTTCGAGCAGGAACTTGCGCTCGATCTCGGTACCCACCGGCATGCGCAGCATGTTCCCATTCGCCACCGCTGCGATGCGTCGTGCCTGTCACTCGAGTCACAGGTCGTCTACGACCTGCGCCGCGCAGGGGCCGCGGCGCGCGGCGCGGCGGCGGCGGAGCGGGCGCCGGCGGAGGAACGCACCCCGTGCCGCGCATGCTCACCAGCGCCGCTCACTCCACGAGCGCCACTCGCTTGTCATAGGCCACCAGCGCCGGGAACGCCGCCGCCACGAGCAGCGCTCCGGCGACGCACGCGAGGCCGCCCGAGACGACCGACGTGCGCACGCTCGTCAGCGACGCCACGACGCCCGCCTCGACGTCGCCGAGGCGCGGGCCGCTCGTGACGACGAGCGAGAAGACCGACGACATCCGCCCGCGCATCGCGTCCGGGGTCACGGTCTGGTTGATGACCGAGCGGCAGACCGCGCTGACGCTGTCGGCCGCGCCGGCGACGGCGAGCAGCGCGGCGGCGGGCCACAGCGATCCGGCGAATCCGGCGCCGGCGATCGCCAGGCCCCAGACGCAGACCGCGCCGATCGTGATGAGCCCCAGGCGCCGCGCGCCGTCGAGCCAGCCGGTCGTCAGCGCGGCGACGGCCGCGCCCGCCGACACGGCCGCGAACAGCAGCCCCGTCCCCGCGGCGCCGGCGCCGTAGACGCTGACGGCGAGCACGGGAAACAGCGCCCGCGGCATCCCGAACGTCATCGCCGACAGGTCGATCGCGAACGACCCCAACAGCGCCGGGCTGCGGCGCACGAACGTCAGCCCGTCGGCGATCGAGCGCCGGATGCGCACGGGCGCCGCGCCGAGGCCCGCCGGCAGCTGCGGGCCCAGGTCGCGCAGCGCCGCGACGAGCGCCAGGCAGCTGACCCCGTCGACCGCGTACGCGCCGGCGACGCCCGCCGCCGCGATCAGCAGCCCGCCGAGCCCCGGGCCGAAGACCATCGTCAGCTGAAACAGGCCGAAGTTGATCGCCAGCGCCGCCGGCATGTCCGCGCGCGAGACGAGGTTCGGCACGATCGCCGTGCGCGCGACGTTCTGCAGTGCGCCGAAGCCGGCGAGCAGCCCGCCGAGCACGTACAGCACGAGCACCGGCGGGTCGCCGAGCAGCGCCGCCGCGCACAGCGCCGCCGCGACCGCGACGAGCGCGACCTGGTCGAGCAGCAGCAGCCGGCGGCGGTCCATGCGGTCGGCGAGCGCCCCGCCGAGCAGCGCCATCGCGACGAGCGGCCCGAGCTCGGCGGCACCGAGCAGCCCGGTCAGCAGCGCCGAGTGCGTCTGCACGTAGATCTGAAACGGCAGCGCCACGAGCGTGGCCTGCGTCCCGAGCCCGGAGACGAAGTTGCCGACGACGAGCAGCCGCAGCTCGCGCGACGCGCGCAGCGCGCTGAGGTCGGGCGCGACCTTGCGCCAGGCGGCTCCTACGATCCGCAGACCTTGAAGCCGTAGGCCTTGGCGCGCTCGTTCGCGTCGTCGAACGGATCGGCGGTCGTGCGCTTGGCGTACTTGCGCGGGTTCGCCTTGACCGCGTCGATCGCGCCCGCGACCGAGGCGACGAAGGCGTCGACCTTCTGCTCGTCTGCCTTCGGCGGCGACAGGTTGCGCAGGCTGATCAGCATGCGGTCGTAGGTCGGCATCGTGGTCCGCGTGAGGAACCGCACCACCTGCGTGACCGGCAGCGTCCCGTCCTTCTTGCTGGACTGGCGCAGCTTGGCGCCGGCGGCTTCGATGCGCTTGTCGGCGGCCGCGCAGATCGCGTCGCCACGCTCGATGAACTGCGCCTTCGTCAAGCCGGTGCCGGCGCCGGTCGTCGCGCCTGCGCCGCCCTTGCCGTCGTCGCCGCCGCAACCGGCGGCGAGGCCGGCGACGAGGAGGGTGGTCATGGCACCTGCGAGCTTGCGCTTCATCGAGCCTCTCAAGCTGGAGTTCATCCAGTCGCGCACCGTAGCCGTTCTCCACATTCACAGACGAGCGCGTCGCCTCGAAGGCCGCGTTCACGCGACGCGCGTCGGCCGCTCCCAGACGCGAAACACGGCGCCCGAACGCCACGCCCGCGAGGGCAGCCTGGCCGCGGCCCCCGCCCCGCTGCGACTGACGGGACGCGGGCCGCGTTGCGACTGACCGCCAGGGGATACACGTTGAGTCATCGCGCCACGGGGATGGACGTTCGGATGAGTGGTGCGCGCGCGGCCGCGCGGGTACGCCTGTCGCAACGCGTCACTCAAAGTGAGGAGCACCGCATGTCCGACGGAACGGCAGACGAGACCAAGGGCCGCCTCAAGGAGGCCGCCGGCGACCTGACCGGTGACGAGGACCTCAAGAACGAGGGCAAGGTCGA
>JAWVGK010000164.1:0-12257 GCA_033855155.1 Solirubrobacteraceae bacterium
CCGGGCGAGGCGCTCGACCGGATGGCCGCGCTGCTGCGGCCCGGCGGCGTCGCGTGGATGGCGCTGCCCGACGCCGGCAGCCGCGTCGCGCGCGCGCTGGGCAAGCGCTGGTGGTCGGTCATCCCGACGCACGTGCAGTTCTTCACGCACGGGTCGATTCGCACGCTGCTGGAGTCCCATGGCTGGGAGGTGCTCGAGATCGCGACGGCCCCGAAGGCCTTCAGCGTGCGCTACTACCTCGAGCGCGTCGGCGGCTACTCGCCGCCGCTGGCGCGCGTGCTCGTGCGCGGCGCGCGCACGGCCCGCGTCGCCGAGCGCATGTGGGCGCCGGACTTCCACGACCGCATGGCGGTCATCGCGCGGGCGCCGTCGTGACGGCGGGGGTCGGCACGGGTCGCTGATGGACCTCGGCCAGCGCGATCGCGTCGCAAGCACGAGCGCGGCTCATTGCGGAAGGCGCTCGTCGTAGCGCGGCAGTCCGTCGTCGGGGATCGGCTCCCACGGCGCGGCGTCGGCGACGAACTGGCGGAAGCTCGGGCGGATGGCGGGATCGCCGTCGAAGGCGGAGATGCGGATCGCGCCCTGCGCATGGTCGTCGGGGTTGCGGCTGAACAGGTGCGCGCCGCAGACCGAGCAGAAGCCCTTCTCGAAGCCGCCGTCGCGATGGCGCCACCACGTCAGCAGCTCCTCGCCCTGCTCGATCGCGAGCGCATCGCCGTCGATGCGCGCCTGCGCGGACGATCCGCCGCCCGTGCGACCCTGGCAGCGCGTGCAGTGGCAGTAGCCGGCAACGATCGGCTCGGCCGTCAGCTCGAAGCGCACGCCGCCGCAGAGGCAGCCGCCGGTGAGGGAGGTCGGCATGCCGGAAGTCTTGCTCAAGAGGCCGCGCCGCGCCACCGCTGCGGGCATGCTGTCGGCGATGAACGGCTCGCTCGAGATCAGCGGCTCGCCGGTGGGGCTGCTCGACGACGACCTCGTGCTGCGCGTGCGCGGCGCCGGGCCGGACGCCGGGCTGACCTGGCGCTCGCGCCTGCGCGACGACGACGGCCGCGTCTGGCGTGCGACCGCGCCGCGGCCCGAGGACCTCGCGACGCGCTGGGTGCCGGCGAAGGAGGGCACCGGCGCGATTGTCGCGCTGCGCTCGCTGCGCCCGGTCGCGATCGACGTCCGCGTGCAGGCAGCCGACGGCCGCGCGGCGGCGCGGACGTTCACGCGCCGCTTCGCCGACGACGGCGTGCGCACGCGCCGCTGGCGCGACGGCTTGGCGGCGACGCTGCACGCCCCCGCGCAGGACGCGTGCGCGACGCTCGTCGTCGACGCGACTGCCGGCGAGACGCAGCTGACGGTGGCGACGCTCGCCGCCCCGCTGCTGGCCTCGCGCGGCGTGCTGGTGCTCGTCGTCGGGCCGGTCCGCGGCCGCGCGGCGACCCCCGACCCGCTGGCGACCGCGCGCGAGCGGCTCGCGGCGCTGCCGGGCGCCGGCGACGAGATCCTCGTGCTCGAGGCGCTCGACCCGTTCGACGTCGCGGCATCGGGCCGCGAGGGCGTCGTCCTGGCGCCCGGCGTCGGCGTCCGCGACCCGCAGGCCGCCGCGGCGGCGCGCGCCGTCGCCTGGGACGCGCTGCTGGAGCGCCTCGGCGCGCGCCCGCGCGAGCGGGCGGGGTCGTAGAAGGGCGCGCGCGTTACTCCGGCACGCGCTCGTAGACGGAGACGTGCATCTTGCTGGATGCGGTGAACGGCTTGGCGTCCCACGAGCTCCAGCGGTCGCGCAGGCGCAAGCCCGCGATCCGCGCCATGAGGTCGAGCTCCGAGGGCCAGGCGTAGCGGAACGACACCCTGATGTGTCGGCTGGTGCCACCGTCGAAGATCAGGTAGTACGAGGAGTAGCGCTGCTGCACCGCGTCGAACTGCCGTAGGCGCAGCATCAGCCGATCTTCCTCGGACGGGATCAGCCGGATGTCCTCGTTGGTCGTGCCGACGTTCGGCACGAGCGCATCGAGGACGAACAGCCCTCCGGGCCGCAGGTGGCGGGCTGCGTTCTGAAAGCACCGAACCTGGGCGTCCTGGGACTGCAGTTCGAAGAACGTGCCCGCGACCGCGAAGACGAGCGCGAACGACCCCTCGACTCGCGCTTCGCTGAAGTCGCCGACGGTGACCGGGATGTCGTGGCCTCCAGGCTTGGCTCGCAGCTGTGCCACCATCGCCGCCGAGCCGTCGATGCCGTGGATCTCGATTCCGCGCTCGGCGAGCGGCAGCGCGACCCGGCCGGTGCCGATGCCGAGCTCGAGCACCGGACCCGAGCCGGCGAGTTCGGCGAGGCGGTCGGCCGCCGGCGCCGCTTCCAGCATGCTGCCGAACCACGAGTCATAGAGGTCGGCGACGGTATCGGCGTAGGTCCCCGGCTTCGGGTCATCCATATGCCGCGAGTCTAATAGCGCACCTCAGGCGGCCCCGAGGATGGGGTTGACGGTCGCGAGCGCGAGCAGTCCGAGCGACGCCATCGTGAAGGACGGCAGCCGGCGCGGGAGAAGCAGCATGAATCCGAGGTGCATCGGCACGGCGAGGGCAAACGTGATCGAAACGGGCAGCAGCCCGATCGCTCCGACGGCGATCGCCAGCTCGGCCGCCGCTGTCGCGATGGCCGCCGCGCGGCAGAGGCGCAGCAGCGTGCCGCGCTCGAGCAGGTCGGCGAGCCGGGCCGGGCTGATGGTGCGAACGAAGTCGCGGTTGCCGGCGGTCGCCTGGCAGGCGGCGTAGGCGAGGTTGTCGAGCACCACGCGGCCGCTCATGAAGTCCGGCGCGCGCAGCTTGCGGATCCCCGACACGAGGTACATCTGCGCCGCCGCGACGGATGCGAACAGGCCACCCGCATCGAGCCAGACGCCGGCGAGCGCCACGCTGACGGCCAGCGTCACGATGCACAGCCCCATGTAGCGGCCGTAGTCCAGTCGGGCGTCGCAGACGACCCAGCTCGCGATCACCGCGCTGCAAGCCGGCCAGAGCACCGGTGCCGCCCTCCCCACGACGATCGCAAGAACGAGCGCTGCGCTTGCAACGAAGCCGACCCACGACCACCGAAGCCGCAGCGCCAGTTGATCTGAGTCGGTCCATCCGAGGTCGGGCCGGTACGCGCGTGCGGCGGGCTGGGCCTCGCGGATGTGGTGAACGTCACCGCGGATGAGCCATGCCCGCCAGCCTCCGGCGACGGCCAGGCACGCGGCCGCGACTACCGCGGCGGACACTCGTACCGGCGAAGGGCTGCGGCCAGCGCCGCGAGGAGCTCGTCGCGTTCCAGTGGTTGGGTGACGAGACCTCCCGCGCCGTCGTATGCGACCGACGCGCTTGCGCGCGTGCCGACGATCAAGCCGTCGAGTGCCGGCAGACCCTCCTGCACGATCAGCCTGAGGTCGGACTCACGCAGGTAGTGGGCCTGTGGACCCAGCCGCAGCTCGTCCATCGTCGCCCAGCGCGCCACGGGCTCGCGCAGCCACAGAAACGCCTTCGACGAGCCCGAGTACATCGCCCACGAGAACCGTCGTCCCGGGGCGATCGTCGCGCCCCACGCCACCCACGCCGCGAGCACCGCAAATGCGATGAATGCGGTCATGGGCCCCACCCCGCACTCAT
Source organism: Solirubrobacteraceae bacterium (assembly GCA_033855155.1). Classification (GTDB taxonomy): domain Bacteria; phylum Actinomycetota; class Thermoleophilia; order Solirubrobacterales; family Solirubrobacteraceae; genus CADCVQ01. The sequence continues at coordinate 3,628 of JAWVGK010000164.1, forward strand.
GCGCTCGTCGCTGCGAAGGTGAAAACATCGACATCGAGTCGTCGCGCGCATTTTACGTTCGCGCGCACGGTATCGCGCTAGCCTCCGGGGCGCAGTCTGTCGCTGTTCACGATGGAGGAGTTACGTATGGAGCCGACATCCGCAAGTGCCGAGGCCGTCGAGCCGGTCGATGTCGCGGTGCAGGTCGAGGCCGTCGAGGAGCAGGAGCTGGCGGAGTTCGCGTTGATGGTGGATCTCCCCGACTGACGAGCTCGAGCGAGCAGGGGCACGCCTGACCGGCGTGGCCCTGTTCGAGCGCTCACCGTCGATTCCGGAGGGTGCCCGCGTGCGTGTCCTGCCAGACGAGATCCAGGCTGCACAGCAGCGGGACGCCGTCGGGCAGGTGCTGATGACGGTGCTCGACCGGATCGCGCCGCAGCTGCTTGGAAGCGCAGCGCGATTTGTCGTCGCACCGCAGGCGCTGACCTATCCGGGCGTGTTCGCGGCGGCCTACGACGCCCAGAACGCCTGTCGCGCGCGGTCGCCGTCGCCGGATGGCGGCGAGCGCTTGGCGCGCTCCGTGGACGGCGCCGTGCAGCGAGCGCGCGACAGCCAGCGCCGCAGGGCGAAGAGCGGCTGTCGCGCGTGGGACGTGGACCTCGCGCCCGCCGAGGAGCACCTGTGCGCAAGCCTCGCGCGCGCCGTGTCCCAGGTCCCGCCGAGGCCCGAACGGGCCGAGGCGTTGGCCGCCCTGCGGATCGGCGCCTGGTCAGATGCCGATCGCGTCGCGTTCTGCGACGCGACGTGCATCCTCGCCGACCGGTGGCCGGCGATGCTCGCCGAGCTGCGCGTCGTGGTGCAGCAGGTCGCGTTGATCGACGGGTTCGGCATCGACGGCTTCACCGACGTCGCGACGCACGGCGCCGTGTACATCAACCGTGCACGCACGCGCGCGGACGACGCGCAGTTGCCGGGCGCGGTGCGCTTCGCGGAGGCGCTGGTGCACGAGGGCGCGCACAACAGCTGCAACGCCGCTGCGCTGACGGTCCCGTTCCTTGCTGACGCACGATCCGGATCCGAGCCGGTCGTCATGACGCCGCTGCGCGCGGATCCCCGACCACTCACCGGCCTGCTGCAGCAACTCGTCGTGCTCGTCCGCACGCTCCTGCTGTACGACCGGCTGGCGCCGCAACCGTCGATCGCGGCGACCGCCGCCGTCGCTGCCCGGCGTGACAAGCTCTGCCAGCAGGCAACAGAGGCGCTGCGTGTGATCAGCGGTCACACCGCAAAGCTGACTCGCCACGGCCGGGCCGTGGTGACTGAGTCCTCTCAGCTGCTGGCCGGCAGAGCCGCGCGCGGCGAGCTCGCTGTCACCTGAGCGCGGGCGATCCGTGGCCAGGTACTGCGGCCGCGTCGAGGTCTTCCATCCGTTCCCCGCCTGTCCCGAGATCGTCTTCGGGAGGGCTGGCGCCCGCTCGAGCGCTTTCGGACCGACGGAGGCCAGCGGTGGAGCGCCGGTCGTCGTCGGGTCGGCGGCCGGATGCAATGAGGTCGACGTCGCCTTGCGCTCGCGCAACGAACTCGTCGAGCGCGTCAGCAACATCCTCGCGGGCCGACTCGCCGAGCGCTCGAGCAGGACCATCAAGACGTTCGCGACGCTCCGCCGGGAGGGCACCGCGGCCCTCGACCCCGCCGCATGGCGCCCGTCGATCCCGGGGATCCGCGATGCTCCGATGCTCTGGGTGACCGGCCGCTCGCTCGTCGACGGCCGCGAGACGCTCGTGCCGGCTGGGGCCTCGTTCCTGCGCCATCAGCCGCCCCCGGGATGTCCCGTCACGCTGCGGGCCGGCTCGGCCGGGGTCGCCGCCCACGCGACTGCCCCCCTGGCCGCACGTCACGCCCTGCTCGAACTGCTCGAGCGCGACCTCGTGGCTCGCAGCTGGTACGCCACGGGCCCCGTCAGGGCCATGGCGGCGCCGCCATGGCCGGCGCCGCTGGGTCCCGCCCTCGACGCGCTCGGGATGCAGGCGACGACGCTGCTGCTCGACGGCCCGTCGCGATCGGCGTGCCTCGTGACCTGCCTGCACACGGCGAAGCGCGAACGCCAGTCATTCGGTGCGCGCTGCGTCGACGATCGTGCAGCCGACCTGCACGCGGGATTCGAGCGCGCGGCCTACGAGGCGCTGATGGTGCACTGGAGCATGGGCACCCCTGTGGCGCAGCGCGCCTGGCGGGACATGCGCCAACGGCCGGCCCCCGCACGGCCGCGGAACGCCGTCGAGCACGCGCTGTGGACGTTTCACGAGCAGGACAGCCTCGGCCACTGGCTCGCGAAGGCGAACACGACCGGCCCGGCAGACGTACGGCACGCGCTCGGACAGCAGCTCGCGGCCACGGTCGCGGAGTACACGGGCGAGGACGTCGTGGCCGTCGACTCGACCATGGCCGATGCCGACGCTGAAGTCGTCGTGGTGCGCGTCGTCGCTCCGGGTGCCGAGCGCCTGCCGATCACGGCGCGCGACGGGGAGCTGCCGCACCCGTTTGGCTGATCCCGGATCCACCGAAGGTCGTATCTTTCTGCAGCCCGAGGTAGTCGCCCCGGCCGTAGTAGATGTAGGCGCCGTTGGTGGGAGCGACGCGATGTCCCGCGATAGCGATGCTTGCGAGCAACGGCGAGGCCGCGCCGCGATCGATCATCCTCCCGGCTGGGCCATGATGGCATCGGGATCCTTTCGGCGACCGATGGCTTGCCGGTTCGCGTTCAGCGCTCGCGCGATCACGCGAGTTGCCAACATGCGCCGTGTGCACGACCACGCCACCTCGCTGCGACGGACGGCGCTCTCGCTCGCCGCGATCGCGACACTCGCGGGCTGCGGCGGGCAGCCCGCGGACCGGCACGCCCGCAGCGCGCCGGCAGAGCCCGCGCCGCAGCCCGCGTCAGACCGCCTGCCCGGGATCGCCGCGCAGACCGCGGCCGTCAAGCGCTTCGCCGAGGTCGGCGAGCCGATCTACTGCGGCGCCGGCAGGCTGCGGCTCGTCGCGCTGACCTTCGACGACGGACCCGGCCCGTACACGAAGATCATGCTGCGCCAGCTGCGCGAGGCCGGCGCGCACGCGACGTTCTTCCTCGTCGGCCGCAGCGTCCTGCGCTACCCGCAGTGGCCCGCGCGCGAGCGCGGGCTCGCCGCGATCGGCGACCACACGATGACGCACGCCGACCTCTCGGCCATCGGCGCCGCGGCCGCGAGCCGGGAGATCGCCGACGGCCGCGCGACGGCGCTGCGCGCGGCCGGCCCGCCGGTCGACCTCTTCCGCCCGCCCTACGGCCGCCACGACGCGCAGGTCGACGAGCAGGCGCGCAGCGCGGGCATGGCCGAGATCCTGTGGGACGTCGACTCGGCCGACTCGCGCGTCTCGCCGCCGGCGCTCTTCCACGAGATCGCCGGTCGCGTGCGCCGCCTCGCGCGGCCGGGCTCGATCGTGCTCATGCACGAGAACCGCGGCCAGACGATCCGCGCGATGCGCGCGATCCTGCCGGAGCTCGAGCGCCGGCGGCTGCGGCCGGTCACCGTGCCGGAGCTGCTCGCCGCGGACCCGCCGTCCCCCGCGCAGCTCGCCAAGGGCCGCGACGGCTGCCGCTCCCCGCAGCAGCCCTGACGCGATGGCCGTCTACGTCGATGTCGCGATCTGGGAGCGCCACGAGCGGCGCTGGTGTCACCTGCTCGCCGACGACCCCGACGAGCTGCACGCGTTCGCCGCCGGCCTCGGGATCGCGCGCCGGCGCTTCCAGAGCAAGCCGGGACGACCGTGGGTCGATCACTACGACATCGACGAGCGGCGCCGGGAGGCGGCGATCGCCGGCGGAGCGATCGAGTTGACGCGGCGCGAGGTCGTCGAGCAGGTCGCCCGCAAGCGCGCGGCGGCGCTCGCCGCACGCGAGCGCGGCTACGCGCCGGCGACGACCGCGTCGCCGACCGCGACGACGCCGCCCTCGAGCACCTCGCCGTAGACGCCGAACGGCAGCGGCTCGGTCGCGTCGAGGTCGCCGCGGTAGGCGCGCAAGACGTCGAGCGTCGGCAGGTCGACGACGCCGCGCTCCGGATGGCGCGTCGTGATCGAGCAGCGCCCGACATGGCCGCCGAAGCGCACGAGCGCCTCGCCGATGCGCACCGACCGGCCGACCCACGCGTCCTCCTCGTGCGCGCCGACCCCGTCGATCTCGAACAGCATCCGGAATCTGCGCGCGTCGACGTCGTCCACGCCGGCGGCGCGCGCGAGGCCCGCCAGCGAGGCCCGCGAGATGAGGGTGACGGCGCCGCCGCGCCCGCGGTCGACGCCGCTGCGCCCGACGCTCTGCACGATCCGCAGCGGCCGCCCGACGTGCTCGGACAGCGCCTGCGACCACGGCCCGAGCACCGGCTGCGCGCACGCGGGGCGCGAGAAGAAGCGCGTGTCGATCGGCTCGCCGAGCCGCACCGTGCCGTCGACGACCGCGCCGTCGTCGAACGTCAGCGTCAGCGCGCGCTCGTCGTGGCGGTAGGCCGCGACGATCGCGTTGAGCTCGCCGGCCCGCTTGCCGTTGACCATCCGGCCGCGCTCGTCGACGAGGTAGAAGCGGCGGTTGTCGGGCACGCCCGTCGCGTCGAGCGTCAGGCGCGAGCAGGCGATCACGCGCAGGCCCTTGACCGGCGTCGTCGCCAGGGCCGTGACGACGATCGCCTGGGCGCCCACGCTCAGCAGCCGTCGACGCCGCAGCTCTCGCCGTCGGCGACGACCTGCACCGCGGCCTGCTGCGGCCACGCCTCGCGCAGCAGCTCGAGCAGCACGGCGGGCGGCTGGGCGCCGGATGCGCCGAGCCGGCGGTCGACGACGAAGAACGGCACGGCGTGGATGCCGAGCCCGGCCGCGGCGCGCTCGTCCTCGCGCACGTCGTCGGCGTAGGCGTCGCCGTCGAGCACGGCGCGCACGTCGGCGGCCGCCAGGCCGACCTCGACCGCGAGGCGCTCGAGCACCTCCGGCGAGGAGATCAGCTCGCCCTCGCAGAGGTAGGCACGCATGATGCGCTCCTTCGCCGCGTCCTGCAGGCCGTGCGCGGCGGCGAGGTGCAGCACGCGGTGCGCGTCGAACGTGTTGGCGCCGCGCGCGAGGTCGAAGCGGAACTCCAGGCCCTCGGCGGCGGCGACGTCGGTCATGCGCTGCTGCATCGCGAGCGCCTCCTCGCGGCTCGTGCCGTACTTCTCGGCGAGGTGCGTCGCGCCGTCGTGCGGGCGCTCGCGCGGCGCCGCCGGGTCGAGCTCGAACGAGCGCCACGTCACCCGCACGCCGTCGCGGTGCTCGAAGCCCGCGAGCGCGGCCTCGAAGCGGCGCTTGCCGACGTAGCACCAGGGGCAAGCGATGTCCGACCAGATCTCGACGTGCACGTGGCGCCTCCTCTCGAACCGTTGCGCGAGCAACCAGATCGAGCATAGCGCCGGCGCGGGCGCCTGCGACGCCTCGATCAGCTCTCCGGCGCCTCGTCGGCGGCCTCCTCGGCCTCCTCGCCGAGCTCGACGATGTCGCCCTCGGTGAAGATCACCTTGCGCATCGCCGCCTGCCACTTCGGCGTGCGCCGCAGGAGGAACTCGAGGTCCATCGCGAAGTGCTTGAACTCCTCCTGCTGGGCGTTCTGCATGATCGCCTTGGCCTGCGCGTCGGTCTCGAGCTCGATGCGCTGGTCATACCAGCTGATCGCCTCGGCCTCCTCCTGCAACGACACGATCATGCGAGCGAACGTGCGCGCCTCGGCGCTCAGCTCCTGCGGCGGTTCGTGGTACTGGTCGAAGCCCATCTCAGATCCCCTCTCGGCCGGCGCGGACGTGCGACGGGCTCGTACCCCGAGGGCGCCGCCGCCACGCCGCGCCCGGACCGCGCGTCAGGCCAGGCCGAGCGGCAGCTCGGCCACCGGTCCGTCGAGCGCGACGAGCTCGACCGCGTCGGGCCGCACGTCGCGCGCCGCGACGGTGATCGCGAGCTCGCCGTGGCGGCGCACGGCGACCCAGCGCGCGCCGGCGGCGAGCGTCCGAAAGAGCAGCGGCTCGCCGTCGACGAGCAGCCGGCGCTCGCCCGCCATCGCGCGCGCGGCGATCCGCAGGCGCTCGCGCTCGCGCACGTGCAGCGCCACCGCCAGCCCGGCGGCCGAGCGCTGCGGCCAGTCGCCGTCGTCGCCGGACAGCTCGCCGAACAGCGTCGAGCTCGCGATCGCGCGCTCGCTCTCGTAGGCGCGCCGCTCGTGCTCGGTGTGCACGCTCAGCGCCGGACCGCCGTCGCCCGCGCGGGCGCCGTGCTCGATCGTGACGCTGCTCGGCGCGCCATCCGAGCTCCCCCAGCCGCCGAGCCGTGCGTCCTGGCCGCGCGCCGCGTAGACGGCGAACGGCAGGTCGCGCAACGTGTCGCGCGCGTCGCGGCGCAACCGTGCGTCGAGCTCGCGGCCGCGGCGCGCGCGCTCGTCCGCGCCGAGCTCGGCGTCGGGCTCGAACGAGGCGTAGAACACGCCGACGGCGTGCTCGTGGCCGCAGGCGCGGCAGACGACGAACGGCGTCGGCCGCATGCCGGCGCCGCAGGTCCCGCGCGACTCGTCGTGTGCGCGGACCTCGTCCCAGCCGCGCGCCTCGTCGCACGCCGGGCACGGCTCGGGGGCGTCCGCGACCGGCACGCGCGACCACGTCGCCGGCAGCTCCGGCGCCACGAGCTCGCCGTCGGCCGAGCGAAAGCAGACGGGGCTGAGGTGGCCGTGCGCCGGCTGGTCGAGCACGATCGCCCACGCTCCGCCGGCGGCCGCGGCGTCGTGGCGCACGCCGGCGTCGTCGGTGACCCGCGCCGCGACCGCGCCGTCCGGCAGCCGCCCGCCCTGCAGCGTGCGGTCGCCGAGGCCGACGATCGCCGGCATGCAGCCGTCGAGCATCGTCCCGCCGCCGCGCCGCAGATCGTCCTGCAGGCAGAGGGCGCGGCCGCGGCGCACGACGGCCGCCGTGCCATCCGGATGCTCGATCGCGACGAGCGGCCTGCGCGACGTCATCGCCGGATTGTGCCGGCCCGCGCGCCGGCGCCGGCCCGCCGTGCGCCGGAAGCCGCCACCGCCCCCGGTACGCTGGCCTCGTGCGCCGGCGAGAGGACGACTGAGCCATGCGCCGCGGCGGCGGCTCGATCCAGATCGCGCGCGTGTTCGGCATCCGCATCGGCGCGAGCCCGAGCTGGTTCATCGTCTTCGGCGTCCTGATCTTCCTGCTGTCGGGCTACTTCCGCGACATCATCGTCGGCGGGTCGTCGACGGGTGGCTACTTCGTGGCGGTGGCGGCGGTGATGCTGTTCTTCGTCTCGATCGTCCTGCACGAGCTCGGCCACGCGCTCGTCGCGCGGCGGCTCGGCATCGCCACGAGCGGGATCGACCTGTGGTTCTTCGGCGGCATCGCGAAAATGAGCCGCGACAGCGACTCTGCCGGCACGGAGCTGAAGATCGCGATCGCGGGCCCCGTCGTGACGCTCCTCATCGCCGCGCTGTGCGTCGGCCTGTGCGCGCTGCTGTCCGGCGGCGCGGCGCTCGACGTGATCATCCTCAAGCGCGACGCGCAGGTCTCGCCCGAGCTCGCGCTGCTGGGCTTCCTCGCGCTGTGGAACGCCGCGCTGCTGGTCTTCAACCTCGTCCCCGCGTTCCCGCTCGACGGCGGGCGCCTCGCGCGCGCGACGGTCTGGGCCGCGACGGGCGATCGCAACCGTGCGACGCGCGTCGCCGGGCGCATCGGCGAGGGCTTCGCGTACCTGCTGATCGGCGTGGGCATCTTCCTGACGATCTCCGCCGGCAGCGCCTCGAACCGCATCAACGGCCTCTACCTCGCGGCCGTCGGCTGGTTCATCGCGCACGGCGCGCGGGCGGCGGTCGCCTCGGTCGCGTTCACCGAGCGCATCGACGGCATCACGGTCGCCGACATCATGGACACCGAGCCCGTGACGATGCCGGGCACGACGACCGTGCTGCGCGCGCAGGACGAGTTCTTCTTGCGCTACCGCTGGGACTGGTTCGCGGTCGTCGACGACGGCGGGCGCTTCGTCGGCGTCGTGTCCGAGCAGCGCATCGACGCGGAGATCGCCGGCGGCCGGCCCGCGCTGGAGGTCGGCGAGCTCGTCGAGCCCGGCGAGGCCGAGCGCTGGCAGGTGCCGTCGGACCGCCCGCTGGAGTCGCTGCTCGGCGACGAGCAGCTGCGTTCGGGCGGCGCCCTGATGGCCGTCGACGCCGACGGCGTGCTGCGCGGCGTGGTGACGCTCGAGCAGGTCCGCCGGGCGCTCAACGCGGCGCTGCCGCAGCGCTTGGCATAGTTGTCACAAAGTGAGCACAAGGCGGCGCCGGAGCAGGCGCACGCGGTGTATAGAGTGCAGTTCCTTGCCCTCACATGACGTGCTCATCATCGGTGCCGGCCTGGCCGGCCAGCGCGCAGCCCTCGCCGCCGCGCAGGCCGGCGCGAGCGTCGCGATTTTGAGCAAGGTGCACCCGGTGCGCTCGCACTCGGTCGCCGCGGCGGGCGGCATGAACGCCGCGATCGCCGTCGACGACGACTGGACCGAGCACGCGTACGACACCGTCAAGGGCTCGGACTACCTCGGCGACCAGGACGCGATCG
>JAWVGK010000165.1:0-9158 GCA_033855155.1 Solirubrobacteraceae bacterium
TGTCCCAGCGCGAGGAGCGCATCGTCTTCCTCATCCAGCGGCTGCTGAACGTCGGCATCGCGGGGGTGCTGGCGGACTAGGCCGCGGTCGGCGCCGCGGGTGGCGTCCTCGCTTGGCGCGAGACGCACGCGTGACTCAGGCATGTCGTGGAAGCCGTTCGACCGCGGTGAGCTTCGACTTCACCAACGGCCAACGCCATGGCCACGATGATCGCGACCGGTGCGCTCAAGCCGAAGGTCGCAGTCACGGTCGCGGCGCTGCTGAACTTCGTCGGCGCCTTCATCTCCCTGAAGGTCGCCGCGACCGTCGCCGGGAGCATCGTCGACGGCGAGGTCGTGACGCCGGCCGGGATCTTCGGCGGGCTCATCGGCGCGATCGCGTAGAACCTCGCGACATGGTGGTTCGGGCTGCCGTCGTCCTCGTCGCATGCCCTCATCGGCGGCATCGTCGGCTCGACGTTCGTCGCCGCCGGCAGCGGAGCGATCCTGACCGACGGGATCGTCTCGAAGGTCCTGATCCCGGCTGTCACGTCGCCGATCGTCGCCGGCCTCGTCGCCGCGCTCGGCGTCCTGCTCGCCTGCCGCCTCATCCGCCGCTCGGGACGAAGGTCGTCGAAGTGCGCCCACCCCAAGGCTTCGGCTCCGAGGCCGTCGCCGCGACCGTCATCCTCGCCTCCTCCCACGCGGGCTACCCGCTGGTCGACGACGCAGGTCGTCTCGGGCGCCGTCGCCGGGTCGGGCGTCGGCCGGCCGGGCGGGAAGGTCAACTGGGCCGTCGCGCGCCGCATCGTCTATGGCTGGCTCTTCACGCTGCCCGCCGCGGCGGCCGTCGGCGCGATCGCCTACGGCGTGATCGACGTCCTCGGCGGCGGCGGACTCGTGGTCGCGGCGATCGCGATCATCAGCGTCATCTGCGCGTTCACGCTGTGGCGCGCGAACAAGGCGAAGGCCGTCGAGCCGCAGCAGACGATCTTGAGAGCCCGGCGTTCGGCCCGGCCGCGGCCGTGCGGGTGGGAGCATGATCGCCTCGTCGCTCGTCGACTGGCAGCTGCTCGGGCAGGCGATCCTGTACTCGGTCGTCTTCGGCCTCGGCGTGCTGATCGTCGCCGGCCTCGCGGTCGCCGCGTCGCTGCGCGCGCAGGACGCCCGCAGCGACGGCGACGGGGCGGCGTTCGTCGGCTTCGGCGCCGTCACCGCGATCGGCGTCGTCGGCATCCTCGCCGCGATCGCAGGCGGGATCTGGGTGATGACCCAGTGAGCAAGTCCGCGGGCAGAACGCGGGTCCATCCGGTCACGACCGTGCTCGACGTGCTGCGCGTGCAGATCGACTACGACGCCTTCGACGCCGTGCTGTTCTGGCTGGAGACCGTCGCCGCCGATCTCGGCTACGGCGACATCCGCGCGCTACCCGGCTCGATCGCCTGGATCGGCCAGCTGCGCGAGCACGGCAAGCGCGTCGGCCTGTTCACGACCGGCGACCGAGCGCACGCGGCACTCGAGCTCGCCGGCATCGCGGAGCTCTTCGACGAGATCGCGATCGGCGCCCACACCGTGCCGGCGCTGCTCGCGGCGATCGATCAGCTCGGCTCGGCGCCCGACCGCACGATCGTCGTGACGGCGACCGCGGCCGGCGTCGCCGCGGCGCGGGAGGCCGGCGTCGGCGTCGTGATCGCGCTGGCCCGCGGCTTCTCCTCGCCGGAGGACCTGCGCCAGGCCGGAGCGAGCACGGTCGTCGCCGACCTGCAGGAACTGCTGCGCGCGGTGACCTGACGACGCGCCCAGGCTCGCCGGCGCCCGGCGGCGGCGGCATGGCTGGCCGCGAACGACCGCCCTGCGTAGCATCCCCGCCATGCCAGCCGCCGGCAGCGATCGCATCGGCTTCGTCGGGCTCGGGATCATGGGCTCGCGCCAAGCGGCGAACCTCGCCCGCGCGGGCCACGAGCTGACGGTCTACAACCGCACGCGCGCGACCGCCGAGGCATGGGTCGCCGAGCACGGCGGCCGCGTCGCCGACACGCCGGCCGCCGTCGGCGCCGCCAGCGACGTCGTCATCACGATGGTCGTCGACGGCGATCAGGTGCGCGACGTGCTGCTCGGCGCCGGCGGCGTCGCGTCCGGCGCGTCGCCCGGCGCGCTGTGCGTCGACATGTCGACGATCGCCCCGGCGCAGACGCGCGCGATCGGCGCGCAGCTCGCCGGACACGGGATCGCATTCGTCGACGCCCCCGTCACGGGCTCCTCGCCGCGCGCCGAAGACGGGACGCTGACGATCATGGCGGGCGGCACCGACGAGGACGTCGCCCGTACCGAGCCGTTGCTGCGGATCATGGGCGAGCTCGTCGTCCACGTCGGCGAGCTCGGGCAGGGCGAGATGCTGAAGCTCATCAACAACTCGATCGCGGCGGCGAACGCGGTCGCGGTCGGCGAGGCGCTGATCGTCGCGCAGCGCACGGGCGTCGACCTCGACGCGCTCGTGCGCGTGACGAGCAAGGGCGCAGGCGGATCGACGATGCTCGAGCTGAAGTCGGCGGCGATGCGCGAGCACGACTACACGACGCTCTTCAAGCTCGGGCACATGCTCAAGGACGTGCGGCTGTGCCTCGAGGCGGGCGAGGCGGCGGGCGTGCCGTTCGCGGCCGCCTCGCGCGCGCGGGACGTGCTCGTGGCCGCGCACGGCCGCGGCCACGGCGACGACGACTTCGCGGCGCTCGTCGAGGCGCTGGAGTCGTTCGCCGGGACGCGCCTGCAGTCCTGAACGAGCGGCGGGCCAGGGTGCCCTAAAGCACAAGCGCAAGCCGCGAAATAGCAGGGAAGTTTGGGGTTTTGCCCGATCCTGTGGCACAATGTCCGCGTTCCCGTCGTCCGGACCGAGAGTGCTCCGGGTGCGACGGGTTTTGCTTCGCCACGTCCCGTCCCTGTCGTCGTCTGGTTACTTATGCCTATTGCTTTCAAGGAGTGGGCGGTCACCGTCCGTGCGCTCGCCGAAGGCGAGCAGCTCATCACCCTGCGCAAGGGTGGAATACGCGAATCCGACAAGCGCTTTCGCGTCGAGCATGACCGCTTCTTCCTCTATCCCACCTTCGATCACCAGCGTCACGACCTGGTGCGCGAATCGCATACCCCGGAGCTCTCCCGTGCGCTCGAGGAGGGCGTCTGGGCCGAGGGCGAGCCGCCCGTCCAGACGCTCGGCTGCGAGGGCATCGAGCGCATCCCGCAGCCCGATCGCGTGCGCATCCGCGCGTGGGCCGAGCTCGCCGGGCACTACACGATCACCGATCCGCGCTGCGTCGATGCGCTGTCGCCGTTCTACGTGTGGAGCACCGACTACGCCGAGAAGCGCCTGGCGTGGAAGCGCAATCACCCGCTGCACGTCCTGCTGCTGCGGACGTACCGCATCCCGCGGCCCGTCACCGTACGCGTCAAGGACGAGTACGGCGGATGCCGCTCGTGGCTGGAGCTGCAGCGCGACCTGCCGTTCGAGGGGACGCCGGTCCTCTCCGACGACGAGTTCGAGCGCGCGGCCGAGGCGATCGGAGCGATCGCCGAGGGCGGCGTTCCGGCGCTCGTCTGAGCTGAGCTGACGCCGGCGGCCCGAGCAGCACGGTGATCCACGCGCTCGGCTCCGCCGAGCGCCTGCTCGTCGTGGGGATCGGCGGTGGCGGCGACGTCGTCGGTGCGCTCGCGGTCGTCGAGCTCGCGCGGATGCTCGGCACGCCGGCCGTCGCCGGCGGGCTGACGTGGGAGCGCCGGCCGATCGACCCGATCCCCGGCCCGCGGCGCATCGACGAGCTGCGCGACGCGCGCCCGATCAACGCCGCCACGGCGCTCGCCGGCCCCGACACGACCGGCCCCGGCGGCTTTCACTTCGCCGAGTCGCACGTGTCGCGCCAGATCGGCGAGCCGGTCCTGCTGCTGGACCCCAGCGACGGTCCCGCGGCGATCGCCGCCGGCCTCGCCGGCGCGGCGGCCGAGCTCGGCTGCGACCGCGTCGTGCTGCTCGACGTCGGCGGCGACGTGCTCGCCCACGGCGACGAGGCCGGTCTCGCCAGCCCGCTCGCCGACGCCGTCTGCCTCGCGGCGGCGCCCGCGCTCGCGGCGGCCGGCCTGCAGCCGCTGCTGGCGGTCTTCGGCGCCGGCTGCGACGGCGAGCTGACGCCGGCCGAGGTGCTCGATCGCGTGGCGGAGGTCGCGCGCGCCGGCGGGCACGTCGGCACGTGGGGCCCGGGCGGCGCGGAGGTCCGGCGCCTGCAGGCGGTCGTCGACCATGTGCCGACGGAGGCCAGCGCGATGGCGCTCGCGTGCGCGCGCGGAAAGACCGGCACGGCGTCGATCCGCGGCGGCCGGCGCACCGTCCAGCTGACGCCCGTCGGTGGCCTCGTGTTCTTCTTCGACCCGCTCGTGGCGCTGCACGGCGCCGCCCGCTGCGCGGCGCTCGTCGAGCACGTCACGTCGCTGGCGCAGGGCAACGAGATCCTGCTCGCCCACGGCATGCGCACCGAGCTCGCCTACGAGACCGAGACCGCCGCCGCACCGGCGCCGGAGGCGTAGGGTCGGCCCGTGACTGGGCGCCTCCTCGCATGCCTCGCGGCAGTCGTCGTGTCGCTCGCGGCCGCCGCGCCCGCCGGAGCCGAGGTGCAGCCCTATCGCGCGAACGACTTCGGCGGCTTCCAGGACGTCCTGCCGCCCGGCACCCACGGCACCGCGAACCTCGTCGATCTCGCGGCGTTCCTCGCCACCGGCGCGCGTCCGGCGCACAACGACGATCAGCTGGGCATGTACGCACGCCTGCTGAGCGCCGTGCCCGGCGTCTCCGAGACCACGCTCGGCGGGCTGTTCAAGGACTCGAGCTTCGGCGTGCGCCCCGGCGACCAAGCGCGCGCCTACAGCCCGCGCGAGGGCCTGACGATCAGCCGCGACTCGTCGTTCGGCGTCCCGCACGTCTACGGCAGGACCCGCTCGGCGGCGATGTTCGGCCTCGGCTACGTCGCCGCCGAGGACCGGCTGTTCTTGATCGACGTCCTGCGCCACGCCGGGCGCGCGCAGCTCAGCTCGTTCGCCGGCGGCGCCGCCGGCAACCGCGAGATGGACGAGGAGCAGTGGCGCCAGGCGCCGTACACCGAGGCCGACCTCGAGCGCCAGATCGATCGCCTCGACGACCGCTACGGCGCGGAGGGCCTGCGGCTGCAGACCGATGCCGCCGACTACGTCGCCGGCGTCAACCAGTACATCCGCGAGGCGAAGCTCGACATCACGAAGCTGCCCGCCGAGTACGCCGCGATCGGGCGGCCGCTGGGGCCGGAGCCGTGGAAGGTCACCGACCTCGCCGCGACGGCGACGCTCGTCGGCGGGATCTTCGGCAAGGGCGGCGGCGGCGAGCTCACGCAGATGGAGTTGCGGCGCTCGTTCGTCGCGCGCTACGGCGCGCGCCGCGGCACGCGGCTGTGGCGCGAGTGGGCGGCGTTCGAGGATCCCGACGCCCCGACGACCGTCCGCCGGCGGTTTCCCTACCAGACGCCGCCGCGCAGGCCGGCGCGCGACGGCCTCGCGATCGCCGACGCCGGCTCGCTGCGGCACGCGGACGTCGTCACGGCGAGGACCGGCTCGGCAGCCGGCGCCGCGGGCGGGCCGCTGGACGGGCTGCTCGACCCGCTCGCCGGGCTGGTCGAGGGACTGCTGGCGCCGCCCCGCGGCCGCGCGATGTCCAACGCGCTCGTCGTCTCGGCCGCGAAGTCCGAGAGCGGGCATCCGCTGGCCGTGTTCGGACCGCAGGTCGGCTACTTCTCGCCGCAGATCCTCATGGAGGAGGACGTCCACGCGCCGGGGATCGACGCGCGCGGTGCCTCGTTCGCGGGCGTCAACCTCTACGTCCAGCTCGGCCGCGGGCAGGACTACGCGTGGAGCGCGACCTCCGCCGGGCAGGACATCACCGACACGTTCGCGCTCGATCTCTGCGAGCCCGACGGCAGCAGGCCGACGATCGACTCCGCGCACTACATGTTCCGTGGGCGGTGCCTGGCGATCGAGACGCTCGAGCGCTCGAACCGGTGGGCGGCGACGCTCGCCGACGCGACGCCGCGCGGCAGCGAGACGCTGCGCGCGCAGCGCACGAAGCTCGGCCTCGTCAGCGCCCGCGCGACGATCGCCGGCAAGCCCGTGCTCTACACGGCGCTGCGCTCGACGTACATGCACGAGTTCGACAGCGCGCGCGGCTTCGCGGACTTCAACGACCCCGCGAAGGTGCGCGACGCGCGCGCCTTCCAGCACGCCGCGGCGAAGGTCGGCTACACGTTCAACTGGCTGTACGCCGACGATCGCGACATCGCGTACTTCAACTCTGGCGACAACCCGCAGCGCGCCGCCGGCGTCACCGGGCAGCTGCCGACGCCGGCGAAGTACGAGTGGCGCGGCTATGACCCCGACGACGGCACGGCGGCCTACACGTCGTTCGCCAAGCATCCGCAGACCGTCGACGGCCAGCCGTACATCACGTCGTGGAACAACAAGCAGGCGCCCGGCTACGCCGGCGCCGACACGGACCTCTACTCGTCGGTCTACCGCTCGCAGATGCTCGACCAGGAGATCGAGGCGCGCATCTCGGGCGGGCGCAAGATCACGCTCGCCGGGCTCGTCGACGCGATGGGCGAGGCCGCGACGACCGACCTGCGCGCCGAGCAGGTGCTGCCGCTCGCGCTGTCGGTCATCGGCAGCCCGCGCGACGAGCGGCTCGGGCGGGCCGTCGCGCAGCTGCGCGACTGGGTCGCGTCCGGCGCGCACCGTCGCGATCGCGATGGCGACGGCGTCTACGAGCACGCCGACGCGATCCGCATCCTCGACGCCTTCTGGCCGCGCTGGATGCGCGCGCAGTTCGCGCCGTCGCTGGGCGACGACCTGTTCGCCCAGCTCACCGGCGCCCACGGGCTCGACAACGAGCCCAACAACGACGGTGCGCATCTCGGCTCGGCGTATCAGACCGGCTGGTACGGCTATGCCGCGAAGGACCTGCGCCGCGTGCTCGGGCGCCGGGTGCGCGCGCCGTACTCCAAGCGCTACTGCGGTGGGGGCGACCGCGCGCGCTGCCGGACGCTGCTGCGCGAGGCGCTCGGCCGGGCGCTCGACGTCGCCCCGGCCACCCTCTACGCCGACGCCGCCTGCGCGCAGGCGGGCACGCCCGACGACCAGGCGTGCTACGACAAGATCGCCTTCCGCTCGACGGGCGGGATCACGCAGCCGATGATCGGCTGGCAGAACCGGCCGACCTACCAGCAGGCGAACGAGGTTCGCGGGCACCGGCCGCGCTGAGGGTTGCCGGGGGGTGACGGGCCGTCGGCGGCGAAGACCGTTCGCGTCATGTGCGCCTGGGTCGAGACGAGCTCGCCGAACTTCGCCGCGCGCTTCGACGAGGGCGACCGTCGCGACGTGCGCGGCGTGCTGAACCTGCTCGAGGACATGCGCGAGCGCCTGCAGCCCGTCTTCCCCGCGCTGCCCGAAGAGGTCAGCGTCGTGCTGCACACCAGCGGCGTCGAGCTCGACCTCGCGCAGCCGTACCTGCCGATCCTGCGCCGCGTGACGACGCCGGCGGCGCGGCGCTATCTCGCGGGCTGGGCCGCGCGCGGCACGTTGCACGTGCTCGCGCCGCGTCTGCTGGCGGCGCGCGCCGCGAACGTCGAAGGCTCCAAGGAGATGCTCCAGCTGACGCCGGCCGCGCTGTACGTGCAGCTCGCGATCGCCGCCTGCAACCCCGACCTGCCGCCGCCGTGGACCCCGCGCAGCACGCTGCGCGCGGCGCGCTGGGCGTGGCTCGTGGCCGGCAGCGCGCAGTGGTTCTCGGGGCAGACGGCGCTCGCGCGCCCGGCGATCGCGCGCCGCCTGCGCGACGAGGCGCGGCCCGAGTTCCCGCCCGGCCTCAAGGACGCGACGCTGCTCGGCGGCAGCCTCGTCGACCTCGTCGCGCGCGAGCAGGGCGCGGGCGCCGCCGCGCGGCTCGCGTGCGCGCCGCTGCCGCCGGGCGGTCCGCGCCAGGCGCTGCTCGACGCCTTCGGTGGCCGCGCGCTCGTGCACACGGAGGGCACCTGGCGCGCGCACCTGTCGCGCCTCGCCGGGCAGTGAGGGTGTGCGCGACGGCGTCCTGCGCGGTGCAGGACGCCGTCGACTGCGCTTCGCCGCACGGTGGCTTCGATCCGTTTGGGAATCGAAGCCACCGTGGTTGACGCCGTCTCAGCGCCTTTCTGGCTTCGCGGCGAACGTGGCTACGGGTTGCATTCGGTCAGGATGTCGCGGAAGAACAGCTGCAGGAACCCTGGCGTCTGGCAGGAGTCTGTGCCCGCGCCGCCGTTGACGGTATCCACGGCCGAGTCGTTCTGCGGGCCCTTCAGGGTGTCGTTGTTCTCGTTGCCGCTGAGGATGTCGATGCCGGTGCCGCCATCGAGGTTGTCGTTGCCGGTGTTGCCGTTGAGGGTGTCGTTGTTGGCCTCCCCCTTGAGGATGTCGTCGCCCTCGCTGCCGTTGAGCGTGTCGTCGCCGTTGCCGCCGCTGAGCGTATCGTTGCCGGCGCTGCCGGTCCCGGTGTCGTCGCCGTCCCCACCGTTCAGGATGTCGTTGCCGACGACGCCGGTCATCGTGTCGTTCCCGGTGCCGCCGTTGATCGTGTCGACGAACGACCCGCCGGTGATGGTGTCGTTGCCGCCGACGCCGTTGATCGTCCTGGCGCCTGCCGCGTTCGCGCAGTCGATCGTGTCGTTGCCGCCGGTTCCTGTGATGACCGGACCGGCGACCGGGACGGCGTTGACGGTGCAGGAGTCTGCTGCGGCGGCTGACGCGCTGGTGAGACCCATCGCGATGGCGACTGTGCCGATGAGCGCGCCGGCGCCGAGCACGCTACGACGAGCGAGCTGGCGTGGGCTGGACGTACGGATCATGAAAGTCCCTCTGCCGTTTCTGGAGAGCCGGTCCCCCGCAACGTGCCGGGAGCGGCTCAGGATGGACGACTCGGTCGCGATCGACCGAGTCGCATGAGCAGCTTGTGGCCGTCGCGGTCAGCGACGGCGTGGCACGGCCATAACGAGACATCGGGCCCCTGGGGGACCACGTACCTGCCCCTTATCGCTCTGTCAGCGGGATTCAGCTGCTCCCCACGCGCTTCACGATCACCCTATGGCGCAC
>JAWVGK010000166.1:0-5957 GCA_033855155.1 Solirubrobacteraceae bacterium
GACGAGGTCGAGCGCCCCGGCGACCTGCGCGCGGATCGCCTCGTGGGGCAGCCCCAGGCCGGCCATGAGCGCCAGCGTCTCGACGCGCCGCAGAGCCTCCTCGGGCGAGCCGGCGTGGACCGTCGACAGCGATCCGTCGTGTCCGCTGGACATCGCGCTGAGCATGTCCAGCGCCTCGGCGCCGCGCACCTCCCCCACGACGATCCGGTCGGGGCGCATGCGCAGCGCGTTGCGCACGAGGCGGCGCACGGTCACCTCGCCGCGCCCCTCCAGCGACGCCGGGCGGGCCTCGAGGCGCACGACGTGGGCGTGGCGCAGGCGCAGCTCGGCGGCGTCCTCGACGGTCACGATCCGCTCGCCTTCGCCGATGAACTCCGTCAGCGCGTTGAGCGTCGTCGTCTTGCCCGAGCCGGTGCCGCCGCTGATGAGGACGTTGCAGCGCGCCCGCACGGCGCTCGCGAGCAGATCGCGCAGCGGTGCCGCCCACGTGCCGTTGGCGACGAGGTCATCGGGGCCGAAGCCGCGCGGCCGGAAGCGCCGGATCGTCAGCACCGAGCCGTCGAGCGCCAGCGGCGGCACGACGACGTTCACCCGCGAGCCGTCGGGCAGCCGCGCATCGCAGAGCGGCTCGGCCTCGTCCACGCGGCGCCCGAGCGGAGCGAGGATGCGCTCGATCGCGTGGCGCAGCTCGGCCTCTCCGGCGAAGCGCGCCTGCGTCGGCTCGATGCGCCCCTCGCGCTCGACCCAGACGTGGTCGGGCCCGTTGACCATGACCTCGTCGACGCTCGGGTCGCCGAGCAGCGGCTCCAGCGGGCCGAGCCCGAACGAGCGCTCGGCGATGCGCGTCGCCAGGCGAGCGCGGGCGTCGTCGTCGAGCAGGCCGGCCTCCCGATCGACCAGCGCCCGGATGCGCACGTGCAGGTCGCCGCCGGCGTGCTGTGCGGCCTCGGCGAGCAGCCGGTCGCGCAGTGCCCCGGCGAGCTCGTCGAGCGCGGCGTCACGATCGATCGCGTCCATGCCCTGCATAGGGCGCGGGCGCGCGAAGTTCGCCCCCCCGCGCGACGGGCCTCAGCCAGCGGACGTACGTCGAGCTCGGCCACGAGCCCGGATCCAGGACGTCAGGCGGCCGGCAGGTGCGTCATCCGGCGCGGCGCGCGGTCGGCGCCGGCGCGGCGGCGGCGGGCGTCGTCGAAGTCGGCGACCGGCGCCGCGACGACGTGCAGAGCCGGCCGTGGCGCGGCGCGCTCCTCCTCGAGGCCGTCGCGCAGCTTCTGCAGGCCGAGGCGGATGCGGCCCTTGATCGTGCCGATCGGCGCGTCCGCCCACTCGGCGATCTCGGCGTGCGTCATGCCACCGAAGTACGCGAGGAAGACGGCCTCCTTCTGCGGCGCGGGCAGCTCGGCGATGAGCGCCAGCGCCGCCGCGCGCTCGGGCGCCGGCCAGTCGGCGCCGATGGCGCTGTGCAGCTGGCCCGGGCCGTCGTCGTGGGTCGGCGTCTCGACCGGCCGCACCGCGGCTCGGCGCCACGCGTCGATCGCGCGGTTGCGGACCATGCTCGACAGCCACACGCTGACGCTGCCGAGGCTCGGGCGGTAGCGGTGGGCGCTGCGCCACAGTGAGATGAACGTTTCCTGGGCGACCTCCTCGGCGACCTCGCGGCTGGCACAGAGCTTGCGCGCCTGGATCAGCGCGTGGCGGCTGTGGCGCCGGTAGATCTCCTCGAACGCGTCGGCATCGCCATCGGCGATGTGGTGCATGAGCGCCTGGTCGGAGGCCCTGGCGGCGTCGTAGCCGTGGTCGGGGTGGATTGAGGAGGTGGTGAGCATGGGTGAACTGTAGCATGTTTGTCTAGTGTTTGTATAAGGTACGTCGAGATGAGATACTGGCCGCCATGAGCGCGCGCGACGACCGCTGGCGGATCAAGGAGTTCGCGGGGATCGTCGGCGTCCCCGAGGCGACGCTCCGCGCTTGGGAACGGCGCTACGAGCTGCTGGCGCCCGAGCGCACCGCCGGCAACTTCCGCCTCTACACGCGCGACGACGAGCGCCGCATCCGCTCGATGCAGGCGCACATGGCGCGCGGCATCGCGCCGGCCCAGGCGGCGGGGCTCGCGGTGTCGGAGTCGCCGGTCGACGTCGAGCCGCCGAGCAACCCCGGCGCCCTGATCGAGCCGCTGCTCGACGCCGCGGAGGCGTTCGACGCCACGCGCTTCGACGCGTTGCTCGACGCCGCCTTCTCGCTCGGCAACCTGACGGCGATCCGCGACGTGGTCCTGCCGGCGCTGCGGGAGATCGGCCAGCGCTGGGAGACGACGCAGATCTCCGTCGGCCACGAGCACTTCGCCAGCCATCTGATCGAGCGCCGGCTGCTGGGACTGGCGAAGGGCTGGGAGGCCGGCCGCGGCCCGCTCGCGCTGCTCGCCTGCCCGTCGGGCGAGCGCCACACGCTCGGGCTCGTGTGCTTCGGGCTCGTGCTCGCCGACCGCGGCTGGCGGATCGCCTACCTCGGCGCCGACACGCCGGTCGATCAGATCCTCGACATGAGCGCCTCGATCTCGCCGACGGCGGTCGTGCTGTGCGCGCGCGACAGCCGGCACGTGACGAGCAGCGCCGGCGCGATCGCACGGCTCGCCGCGCGCCACCACACGATCCTCGCCGGC
The DNA here is from genome assembly GCA_033855155.1 of Solirubrobacteraceae bacterium. Taxonomy (GTDB): domain Bacteria; phylum Actinomycetota; class Thermoleophilia; order Solirubrobacterales; family Solirubrobacteraceae; genus CADCVQ01. The sequence goes on from JAWVGK010000166.1 coordinate 2,660, forward strand.
GGCGGCGCGACCGCCACGCTGGCGGGGCGCCTTGGCACCGCGCTGGCCGTCGAGGACCCGGTCGGCAGCGCCGAGCGGCTCGCCGCCGACCCGCCGGCCGAGAGCTCCGGCTGAGGCGGGCGCCTACGGCGGCGCCGCGCCCATGCGCAGCCCGGCGCTGCCGCGGCTGCGATCGCCGTCGGCGCGCGGCAGCAGCCGCAGCTCGCGAGCGAAGTCCTGCGCCGCGGCGAGGTAGACCGCCTCGCGCAGCGTGACGCGCAGCGACACGGCGATCCGCTCGCCCGGCGCGTCGTCGCGTGCCGGCGGCGCGGCGTCCGGCGCGACGGGCGCGGCGTCGAGCACCTCGACGTCCTCGAGCGCGAGGATCGCCTCGCCCGACCCGTCCGAGCGCGGCTCGGGCGTCACGAGCAGGTCGACGCGGCTGCCGCGGGCGATCAGCTGCGCTGCGCCGAGCGCGACGATCTGCGCGACGCGCTCGCCGCGGCCGATCGGCGGACCGGCCGGAAGGCTGCCGCCGTCGCCGACGAGGCGCGCGGTCATGTCCGTGCCGGGCTCGACGTCGACGGCCGCGCGCTGGCCGATCAGCGCGCTCGCCGACGCGAGCCGCTGCGCGGGTGCGAAGCGCCGCGGGACGCGCCGGATCGCGAGCGCGCGGGAGCGCACGACAGCGCCCGCCGCGATCGGCTCGCGCGCGACGACGACGTCGACGAGCCCGCCGACGCGCCGCGCCAGCGCGGCTTCGCGGCCGGCGACGTTCGACGCCGCCAGCCCGCCGAGCACGAGCGCAAGGCCGCCGAGCAGCAGCGCGCGGCGCCGGCGGCTCATGACGCCCGCCGCAGGAACGGCAGCTCGAGGCCGATGCGCGCGCCGCGCGACGTGGGCGCGGCGACGAGCCGCCCGCCGTGGCGCTCGGCGATCTCGGCCGCGATCGCGAGGCCGCGCCCGCGCCGCCCGCGGCCGGCGCGCGCGCGGCGGGTGAGCTCGGCGACCGGCGCCGGCAGCCCCGGCCCCTCGTCGATGACCTCGATGCGCACGTGGCGCTGGCCGATCAGCCGCGCGGCCAGCTCGACGCGCCCCGGCCCGTGCTCGAGCGCGTTTGCGACGAGGTTCGACACGGCCTGCGCGAGCCGCAGCCGGTCGCCGTTGACCACCGCGCCGCGCGCTAGCGTGCCGAGCGCGACATGGCTGTCGAAGGCGGCCGCGACGGCGTACCAGGTCGCGTACTGCTCCTCGAGCAGCTCCGCGATCTCGACCGGCTCGGTGCGGTCGATGACCCGCCGGCCGCTGCGGGCGGCGGCGAAGTCGTCGAGCGCGAGCCCCGCCCGCCGCAGCTCGAGGTCGAGGGTCGCGAGGCGCTCGGCCGGCGCCTCGTCGTGGCGCTCCATCGTCGCGAGGCTCAGCCGCACGGCCGTCAGCGGCCCGCGCAGCTCGTGGCAGGCGCGTGCGACGAGCTCGCGCCGGCGGCGCAGCTCGTAGGTCGATGCGAGCGCCGCGGCGAGTGCTATCGCCGCGAGCGCGAGGGCAAGCGCTGCCATCATTGCGCGCCCGTCGATGCCGTCGTCGTCATGCCCGCGTCCTCTCGTCGGAGGTGCAGCCGCGTGGGCGGCCACACCGTCTAAAGGCTGCGACGGGCGGAAGTTCGCCCCCCCGTTGCCTGCGCTACGCGTACGAGAGCAGCCTCTCGGACTTGGCGCTGTTGTCAACATGTCGTCGGAGCGAGGTGAAGTCGGGTTGCGCGACGACACCAAAGGCAATGCGCCGGCGCGAGCCGTCGTCATCGCCGCCGGTGCACATCAATTTCTTGGTTTTCTGTTGATTTTGCGGTACCGTGCTCGTCAGCGGGTGGGGAGCTTGGAATCCCGCTGACAGAGGCCATGGAGGGTGCACCGAGACTGTCCTCACGGATGGGCGGAAGGTCGCCGTTATGTCACTGCCACGCCGGCGCGCTGCGCGCGTCGGCGTCCGATACCCGGCAATCTCCCAGGGAGAGCATCACCATGAATCAGGTTCATCGTTCCACGCTCCGCCGGAGCGTGGCTGCAGCCATGCTCACCTGCGCCGGATTCGGCGTCCTCGTACCAGCAGCGTCGGCCGATCCGGCTCCGAAGGTGACGATCTGTCACGCCACCGGTTCCGCGACGAACCCGTACGTGCGGATCACGGTCAGCCAGAACGCCGTCGCCGCGCACGAGAAGCACCAGGATCGCGAGGACATCATCCCGGCCACGACCGGGTGCGTCCCGCCGCCGGTCGACGTCTGCAACAACATCACCGGGGTCCAGACGAGCGTGCCCGAGGGTCTCGTCTCGGACGGCAGTGGCGGCTGCGTCGCCCCGATCGACGTCTGCACGAACCTCCTCGGCAATCAGGAGACCGTCCCGCCGGGCTATGTCCAGGATGTCGCGGGCTTGTGCGTCCCGATCGTCGAGGGCGGGGTCGCATGCGTCGTGAGCACGGGCGTGGAACAGACGGCCACGACCGTGATCGGCACCCCCGCCGACGACACCATCGACTGCACGAATGCGAGCCCCGGCAAGATGATCGACGGCTTCGCCGGAAACGACACGATCACCGGCACGGCGTTCGCCGACGTGATCGACGGTGGCGCCGGCAACAACACCATCACCGGCGGTGCCGGCGATGACGTTCTGACCGCGGCCGACGGCAACGACACCCTGACCGGCAGCGCCGGCAACGACAACCTCAGCGGCGGTGGCGGCAACGACACCCTCAGCGGCGGCGCCGACAACGACACGCTGGCGGGCGGGAACGGCATCGACACCCTCAACGGCGGCACCGGCGACGACAACCTCACCGGCCCGCCGAACGACGGTAGCCAGGACACGCTGAACGGCGGATCGGAGTTCGACACGTGCGGACCCGCGGGGCCCGACGGCGACATCATCGGCGCGGACTGCGAGCTCTAGCCGACGCGTGATGTGACGAGACCGCTGACCAGCCCCCGGGCTGGTCAGCGGATCTCGCGTTACTCGGGATCCACCGACCGGAGGTTCGTCCGGTGAAGATGACCGAGGACCCTCGCCGTCGTCGAGGGGGAGAACCACGACTGCGCTGTCGTCGCGCCCGAGGATCGCCCCCCGCTGCGTCTACAGCCCCGCCCCGTCCACTACTGGCGGAGGTCGCCTATTCGTTCTGCCCGTATTCCTTCTTAAGAGAGGGACGAGGGCCGAAGGCCCGCCCTGGCCCGGACTGGCTCAGAGTGCTTGGGACGATGCCAACGTGACCAAGACGCCGATCACGTAGCCGTGGGGGCGCTGGCTGCGTCGCCCGGCGTTTC
>JAWVGK010000167.1:0-4790 GCA_033855155.1 Solirubrobacteraceae bacterium
GGGCTGTGGAGCTCGTCGCAGGGCAGCTACCAGCGCCAGCAGGTCCTGCTGGACATCTCGCAGGGCGCGCGCCAGCCGACCGGCCTGTACGGCGCCGTCGACGAGGACGGCGACGGCGAGCTCGACAGCCTGCGCCTCGACGTCGCGCGGCGCTCGTTCGGGAGCTGGCCGGCCTTCCGCCGGCGCGCCCGCGACGTCTCGCTGACGCTGCGGCCCGGCCTGCTCGCCGGATCGGTTCCCGGTGGCGCGGGCTTCGCCGCCGCCACCGGCGCCCCACTGCGCCCGGCGACCGCGGCCGCCGACGAGCATGGCCGCATCGCCGAGCTGTCGTCGGGCTCCGCCGGCACGCTGGCCGCACGCGCGCGGGCGCTGTCGCGCACGCGGCGGATGGTCGTCGTGTCGCTGCCGGGCGGCCGCGCCGGCCGTGCGCAGCTGTCGGCGCTCGCGCGCGGGCGCGCCGCGGGCGAGCTGCTGCTCGTGATCGGGCTTCCGCAGACCCCGCGGACGGGGGCGTTCGGCGAGCCGCCGCGCCGCTACCTGCGCCAGCCGCGTTCGCGATCGCCGACGGGCGCAGCGGCAGCCCGACGTCGGGCTCGACGCGCCGCGACGGGCTCGTGTCGTCGATCGACGTCGCTCCGACGGTCCTGCGCTGGCTGGGCGTCCGTCCGCCGAACAGCATGCGCGGCGAGCAGATCGAGGCCGGCGCGGACGTCGGCGTCAGTCGCCTCGACGCGCTGCGCGCGCGCTGGGCGAACACGCGCGACGGCCGCCAGTCGGCGTCGTTCATGGCGATCGTGACGCTCGCGGGGATCGTGTTCCTGGCGCTCGGGACGTGGCGCGGCATCGCCGTCGCCGCGCGGCCGGCGCTGCGCATCGGCGCGCTGGGCCTGCTGTGGTGGCCGTCGGCGGTCCTGCTCGCCGCGCTCGTCGAGCCCACGTCGCGAGCCGGCGAGGCGCTGCTCGTCGCGGTCGTCGCGATCGTGCTCGGCGTGCTGACCGAGCGCCTGCTGCCCTGGGCGCGGGCGCCGATCGTGCCGGCGCTGGCCTGCCTCGTCGCCTACGCGATCGACCTCGCGCTCGGCGGCCCGCTGCTGACGGTGTCGGTGCTGGGGCCGAGCGTCGCGTCCGGCGCGCGCTTCTACGGCGTCTCGAACGAACTCGAGCCGATCCTGCCGATCGTGCTGCTCGTCGGGCTGGCCGCGCTGACGAGCGGGCGCGAGGTCACGCGCCGCACGCTGGCGCTGTACGTCGGCGCCGGTCTCGCGCTGCTGGTCGTCGTCGGGTGGGGGCGTCTCGGAGCCGACGTCGGCGGCGTGCTGACGGTCGCGGCCGGCGTCGCGGCGGCGACGCTCGTCCTGCTCCCGGGAGCGATGAGCGCGCGCCGGCTGGCGGTCGCCGCGCTCGTCCCGGTCGCGGCGCTGGCGTTCTTGATCGCGATCGATCTCGGGCTGTCGAACGGCAGCCACCTGACGCGCAACCTCCTGCGCGCCGACGACCCGTCCGAGCTGCGGGAGCTCGTCACGCGGCGCTACCAGCTGGCGTGGCGGATCCTCACGAGCGCCGGCAAGCCGGCGCTGTTCCTGGCGTCGCTGCTGGCGCTGGCGTTCGCGTGGCGCAACCGCGAGCGCCTCTACGGCGGCCTCCCGCACCGCGGCTGGTCGGCCGCGCTGGTCGGCGGCCTGGCGGCCGGGGTGACGGGCGCGCTGACCAACGACTCCGGCCCCGTCCTGTTCGTCAACGCCGTCCTCGGCCTCGCCGGGCTGACCGCGTACCTGCTCGGACGGCCGCCGGACGAGGCGCACGACGAGCGTCCGCATGGCGGGCGTAGACTGCGTTGATCGCCACGGGCGCGAGGTCGCTCCACGTCCGTCGAGGCCGCGGCGCCGCACCGCGTCCGATCGCCATGTTCTATGAGTTAGGCCGGACATTTCGCTTGAAGGCAAAGACAAGGACAACGAGGATGGCCGCATGACCCTGGTCGACGAGTCGGCCGGTGCGTCCGCGCGCACGGTGCCCGAGCTGCCCAAGCGTCTCGAGCCACTGGCCCTGGCCGCGGTCCGCAACGCCGCGCTGGCCGCCTACGTGTGGGCCGGCCGCGGCGACGGCAAGGCCGCCGACGGCGCGGCCACCGAGGCGATGCGCGAGGCCCTCGACAACGCGCACGTGCTCGGCAACGTCGTCATCGGCGAGGGCGAGAAGGACGGCGCGCCGATGCTCTACAACGGCGAGAAGGTTGGCACCGGGCGTCGCGTGAGCTTCGACATCGCCGTCGATCCCGTCGAGGGCACCGACTTCTGCGCCGCCGGCCAGCCCGGCGCGCTGACGACGATCGCGCTCGCCGGCGCCGGCGGCATGTGGTCGCCGGGCCCGGCGCATTACATGGACAAGCTCGTCGTCGGCTCGAAGGCGCGCGACGCGATCGACCTGCGCGACGAGCCCGAGCGCGTGCTCAAGCGCGTCGCCGCCGCGCTCGGCAAGCGCCCGCGCGACATGGTCGTCGTCGTGCTCGACAAGCCGCGTCACGTCGAGCTCGTCGCACGCCTGCGGGCATGCGGCGCGCGCGTGCAGACGCCGAGCGCCGGCGACGTCGCCGGCGCGCTGCTCGCGGCGCTGCCCGGGACGGGCGTCGACCTGCTGATGGGCTGCGGCGGGACGCCGGAGGGCGTCATGGCCGCGTGCGCCGTCAAGGCCGTCGGCGGCGGCATGCAGACCAGGCTCTCCCCGCAACGCGAGCCCGAGGCCGAGGCGGTCGCCGCCGCCGGCCTCTCGACCTCCGAGATCCTCGAGGTCGACGATCTCGTCAAGGGTGCGTCGATGTTCGCCGCGACGGCCATCACCGGCGGCATCCTCGGGCTCCGCGCCCCGTGGCGTGCCGGCGGCTGGACCTATACGCAATCGCTGATCGTGCGCCCCGGGTCGGTGCGCCGGATCGTCGAGAGCACACCCGCAAACGACCAGGAGTGATCAGATGCCGCTCGTGACCATGCGTCAGCTGCTCGACGAGGCCGCCGCCGGCGGCTACGGCGTGGCTGCCTTCAACGTCAACAACCTGGAGCAGATCCAGGGGATCATGGAGGCGGCGCAGGAGACGCAGTCGCCCGTGATCATCCAGGCATCCCGCGGCGCGCGCAAGTACGCCGGCGACAACTTCCTCTACCACATGATGCTCGCGGCGGGCGAGACGTATCCCGACATCCCCGTCGCCCTGCACCAGGACCACGGCAACTCGCCCGAGACGTGCATCAGCGCGATCGAGCTCGGCTTCACGAGCGTCATGATGGACGGCTCGCTCGGCGAGGACGCCAAGACGCCGTTGGACTTCGAGTCCAACGTCGCCGTCACCAAGCAGGTCGTCGACTACGCGCACCCGCGCGGCGTGACGGTCGAGGGCGAGCTCGGCACGCTCGGCGGCATGGAGGACGGGGTCGGCTCCGGCGAGATCTGCCTGACCGATCCCGCCCAGGCCGAGGAGTTCGTCGAGCGCACCGGCGTCGATGCGCTGGCCGTGGCGATCGGCACGAGCCACGGCGCCTACAAGTTCTCGCGCGAGCCCGACGGGGACATCCTCGCGATGGAGATCATCGAGGACATCCACCGCCGCCTGCCGGACACGCACATCGTCATGCACGGCTCCTCGAGCGTCCCGGCGGACATCGTCGAGCGCCTGAAGGCCGCGGGCGGCGAGGTCGACGCCGGCTTCGGCGTGCCGATCTCGGCGATCCAGCGCGGCATCGAGCACGGCGTGCGCAAGGTCAACATCGACACCGACGGGCGCCTCGCGATCACGGCCTTCATGCGCGAGCACTTCCGCGATCACCCGGACGACTGGGACCCCCGCGGTGCCGGCAAGGCGGCGCGCGCCGGCCAGAAGTACATCTGCGCGCAGCGCATGCAGGAGCTCGGCATGGCCGGTCACGCCAAGGACTACGAGCCGATGACGCTCGAGCAGATGGCCGCGCGCTACGCCGCGGGCGTCCGCGCCACCGCGTAGTGCCCCATCGCGAACGAGAGACCCACTAGTAGTGCCGGGTCCGCCGGCACCCGCATGATCGACGTCGCGTTCACCGGGGCGCAGGTGCGCCCCGCGACGATCGCCGTCGTCATCGACGTGCTGCGCGCGACCTCGACGATCACGCTGGCGCTCGCCTCCGGCTACGAGCGCGTGCTCGTCGCCGGCGGCATCGACCAGGCGCTCGAGCTGCGCGCCGACGGTCGCGTGCTCGCCGGCGAGGTCGAGTGCGAGCGCCCGCCGGGCTTCGACCTCGGCAACTCGCCGGAGGAGACGCTGACGCCGCGCGGGCGCGAGCTCATCCTCGCGACGACCAACGGCGCGCCGGCGATCATCGCCGCTGCCGCGGCCTGCGAGGAGGTGCTCGCGGCGAGCCTGCTGAACTTCGACGCGGTCGTCGCGACGCTCGCGGACGGGCCGCCGGACCTGCTGCTCGTCTGCGCCGGCACGAACGGCGCGATCACGCTCGAAGACGTCTACCTCGCCGGGCGCGTCAGTGCCGCGCTCGAGGGCGACCGCACGGACGCGGCGCGCATCGCGGAGGCGCTGGCCGCCTCCTTTCACAAGCCGCTCGACGCGCTCGACGCGAGCGCGGGATCGGTCGGCCTGTACGCGGCTGGGTTGGCGAGCGACATCGCCTTCTGCGCGCAGGATTCGATCACGAGCACGGTGCCGCAATTGGCGCGCACGATTGGCGACGTTGCAATCCTGGAAGCACGTTCTCAGACCGCCGGCGTGGCAGCTCACCACGCCGCCAGCACCGGGTCGGAGCACGAAGATG
>JAWVGK010000168.1:0-6658 GCA_033855155.1 Solirubrobacteraceae bacterium
GGGCCCTCGAACGCGCACAGCATCACGACGATGCGGCCGTTCTCGCGCAGATGGGCGATCGTCTCGGCGCCGCTGCCGACGACGTCGAGGTAGGCGACGGTGCGCGGGTCGATGACGCGCAGCGATCCGATCGGGCCCTTCGGCGAGACGTTGACGTGCCCGTCGGCGGCCAGCGGGGCGCTCGCGACGAAGAACAGCGGCTGCGCCGCGATCCAGCGCGACGTGCGATCGTCGATCTCGTCGTAGACGCGGCCCATGGTTTCAGCGCCAGCTTGGGCAGCGTCGATGGAGGTATGGCCTGCGCATCGACCCAGGACGCTACATTCTCCGGGCCGCCGTGTTCACGCGGCGATGCATCCTCGCGCCGGCACTTGTGTGGGCCGCGCGTGCTCGCAGCGCTGGGAAACGTGAGATGACACAGAACAGGGACGAGTGAGCAGGCGGCTGATCGCGGCGATCGGTGGGTTCCTGGGCACCCTCGGATTCGTTGCCGTCGCCTGGTTCGTGGCGGTCTCGGCGGCGGCGCCCGATCCTGCGCCGAACTCCGTCGTGCTCGCGCCGAACGGCGGTGCGCCCCTCGTCTACGCCGGACCGGGCGACCGCGAGCAGCTCGGCGGCCTGTGGCGCTTTCGCAAGGACGTCAGCGACACCGGCATCGACAAGGGCTACGCGACCGGCGACTTCGGCGGCGGCGAGGTCGTGCAGGTCCCGTACGTTCCCGACGCGACGAAGATCAGCGGCAGGAAGGGGCTCTACGCCTTCCGCGGCATCGTCGGCTGGTATCGCACGCACATCGACGTTCCGACGGACGGCATCTACGCGATCCGCTTCGAGTCCGTCAACCACCGTGCCCGCGTGTACATCGACGGCAAGCTCGAGGCCGAGCACAAGGGCGAGTACCTGCCCTTCGAGGTGCGCGCGCCGCTGACGGCCGGCACGCGCCACACGCTCGTCGTGCGCGCCGACTGGCGCGGGCCCGCGGCGATGAAGCGCGACGGCTGGCACCGGCTGTGGTTCAACTTCGGCGGCATCAACCGCGGCGTGTCGATCCGGCGGATCGCGGGCAGCGAGATCACCTATCCGGAGATGGACACGACGCTCAGCGGCGGCGCGGCGGTCGTCGACCTGAAGCTCCACCTGCGCAACAACCTCGACGCGCGCCAGATCGGCGTGAAGGGCACGCTCACGCGCGGCAGCCGCACGGTCGCGCTGGACTTCCCGGCCGAGCCGATCGCCAAGGGCGGCACCGAAGTGCTGCAGACGCAGGTGCGCGTCGAGAACCCCGAGCTGTGGTCGCCGTCCTCGCCGGCGCTGTGGGAGCTCGAGCTCGCGGTGCCGGGCGAGACGACGTACCGCGCCCGCGTCGGGCTGCGCGAGGTGCGCACCGACGGCGCGCAGCTGCTGCTCAACGGCAAGCCGATCCGCCTGCGCGGAGCGTCGATCCACGAGGACGTCTTCGGCCGCGGCGACGCGCTGCGCCCCGCCGACCAGGACCGCCTCGTGCAGCACCTGCAGGCGATCGACGCGAACGCGACGCGCTCGCAGCACCCGATCGACCCGGGCCTGCTGGAGCGCTTCGACGCCGCGGGCATCATGGTCTGGCAGGGCGTCGGGCCGACCGACGCGCCGGGCAGCTGGACGTCGAAGGGGGCGGAGCGGGCCAGGTCGGCCCGCGAGCGCACGCGCACGAGCGTGCGCCAGGGCCAGCTGCACCCGTCGATCATCACGTGGAACCTCGCCAACGAGGTGGCGGGCGCCGGGCATCCAGGCGGGCAGATCCCGTACATCGAGCAGATGTCCGACGAGCTGCATCGCATCGATCCCAGCCGGCCGGTCGCGCTGGACATCTGGGGGGCGCACCCGCCGAAGAAGCCCGAGCCGATCTACCGCCACATCGACATGATCGGCTGGACGAACTACATCGGCTGGTACGAGTCGACGAACGCCAGCGCCGCCGAGCTGCGCAGGGAGATCAAGACGCGGCTGGCGTCGCTGCGGCGCGTCTTCCCCGACAAGGTCATCGCCGTGACGGAGTTCGGCGCCGAGGCCAACGGGCGCAACGCGACGACGTCGCCGGGCGGCTACGCCTTCCAGGCGCACCTGCTCGACCTGCACCTGTCGACGTACGCGAGCATCCCGAACCTGGCCGGCGCGCTGATCTGGAACCTGCGCGACTTCGCCGTCGCCCCGTCCTTCTACGGCGGCTCGATCAAGAAGCTCGTGCCGAACATCAAGCTCGTCCGCGGCCTCAACCAGAAGGGCCTGTTCGACGTGCGCAACAAGGCCAAGCCGTCGGTGTCGGTCGTCAACGGGCGCTTCGCGGCGCAGGCGGCGGCCGAGGCGCGCTGAGACGCGCGCGAGCGGGTTTTACGCTCGCCGGCGCCGACGCCAGAGCGCGATCGGCGCGCCGAAGTTGATGCCATAGCCCCACCCGTAGGCCTTGGGCACGAACAGCCGCGGCTCGTCGAGGTTGAACACCTCGTTGCGAAGCCGCCGCAGGGTGGGGCGCCGCCAGTCGTACGGCATGCCGAGAAACGTCCCCGTGCGCTTGGTCTTCATGCCTTGCAGCGTACGCCGACGCGGCGCTCCCGGCGCCGGGGCACGGCGAGTGCGCCGCGTCAGGTCTTGCGATGGATGAACTGCAGGCCCGCGGGCGCGAGGGCTTCGCGGTGCCCGAAGCACTCGTTGCATCCCCAGTTCATCTCGCTCACGTCGAACGTGCCGCCGGGGTCGACGCTCTCGACGTACGCGACGTGCCCGAGGAGGAGGGCGCCCCCGACGAAGCGCGGCCAGACCGCGACGTCTCCGACCCGCACGGTCCCGTCGACCGGGAAGCCGGCCGCCCGAGCCGCGCCGGACCAATCTGCCGCGACGTTCCTGGCGACGCTGCCCGGGATGTCGGGGCGCTTGTAGGCGGCCCACGTCGTGCACTGGCCCGACCGGGGTGGCGCCGACAGTGGTGGCGGTGGCAGCGGCGGTGCAGTGACCGGCGGATCGGGACCTCGCAGCCGCGCACCGCTCTGTCGCACTCGCACGCGGTAGGCCAGATGCGGCCTGCCGGTCCGCGGTCCGCGGACGGTGACCACGGCGGCGACGGAGCCGGCGGTCGCGCAGCGCGCTTGCACGACCCAGCGTCCGGCACGGGCATCGGAGAACACGCGCCAGCTCCACGTCACGCGGGCCCGCTCGGGCGCTCGTGCCATGCGCCGGCGAGCCAGGCTCTTCCCACCGCGCTTGACGACGAGCTCGCACGCCCCCGTGCCGTAGGGCACCCGCACCGTCAGATGGCCCGAGCCACCCGCGTGCAGCGAGCGCGACACCGACGTGATCCGCAGCGCCGCGCCGACGGCCGGGCCTGCCAGCGCGAGCACCGCGACCACGCCGGTCACCAGCGACGCCCATCCTCGGACCTGGTTCGACCGCATCCGTGCAACACGTGCCACCACCCACATCATAGGTCCGTGCAGGTCGGGGGGCGCCGCGTGGATCGCGTCAGCCTGAGCTCCCGGGAACCCGGTCCCGAGGCTCAGGCGAACCGGCGCAGCCCCAAGCGCGCGGCCGCACCGAACGCGGCGATCAGCACGGCGAGATGCGCGAGCGACACGCCCACCCCGGGCGACGCGCCGTTGACCGCGGCGTTGACCGCGTCGAGCGACGCCTTGAAGGGGAAGATCGCCGATATGACCTGGATGACGTCGTAGAGCAGCGGAGAGACGCCCCCGCTGGGGACGAGCGCGAGGAACGCGAGCGGCAGCGACAGCAGGAACGCCAGCAGCGACGCGGCGCGCACCTCGCGCGCGAGCGATCCGATGGCGACGCCGAGCGCCGCGAACGCCAGAGCGCCGCCTGCCAGCGCGAGCACCCACAGCCCAACCCTGCCCCACTCCAGCGGCACGAACGCGCTGACGCCGATCAGCATCGCGAGCGACACGGCGAACGCACAGGCGGCCGACAGCACGATCTTCTCGGCGATCAGCTGGCCGCCCGGGACGAGGCCGCGCGCCAGCCGCGCGAACGTGTTCTCCTCGCGCTCGAGCGCGAGCAGGCCCGACGCCAGCAGGACGCAGACGAACATCAGCGAGATCGTCACCGCGACCGCGACGGCGAACGTGTCCAGCGGCGTGCGACGGCCGCTCAGCACCGTCTCCTTGACGACGACCGGCTTCTCGACGGTGTCGAGCAGGTCCTTCGCCCGGCCGGCGTTCGCGACGGCCAGCTCGGCGAAGCTCTGCACGGGCCCGAGCCGGCGCTTGGTCGCGCGCGACGGCGAGTCGGCCATCACCTTGTCGATCGCGGTCTTCGAGCGCTGCAGTCCGAACAGCTTCAGCTGCGTGCCCAGGATGTCGAGCTTGCCGCCCCGCAGGATCACGTCGATGTAGCCGCTGCCGAGCTTGTTGACCTCCTTGGCCAGCGCCGAGTCGGCCTGCGCGAGCTTCGAGGAGATCGTCGTGCGCACGAACGACTGCTTCAGCGCGTCGCCGTTGTAGACGACCTCGACGCTCGCTCCCGAGAAGCCGCTCTGCGACAGCTTCTGCGTGAAGTCCGGCGGGATGATGAGCGCCGCCAGCACGGCGCCCGAGCGCACCTTCTTCAGCGCCTCGTCGCGGTTGCTCACCGGGACCTGGTCGATCTCGGTGAAGAGCGTCTTCGTGTAGGTCTTGATGTCGAGCTTCTGGTTGCCGAGGCGGATCGTGCCGCGGTTCTCGGGAACCTGGTTGAGAAACGCGACGCGCGGCTTCTCCGGGCCGCTGGACAGCGCGAAGCCCATCAGCGTCGCGATCGCGATCGGGTAGAAGATCAGCAGCCCGAGCAGGAGCTTCGAGCGCCACAGGATCTGCAGGTCCTTCAGCAGCAGCCAGCGCATGCGGTCAGTGGCCCTTCGCTGCCAGGAACGCCACGAACGCCTGCTCCATGTCCTCGTTCTCGCCCGCGCCCGACACCCGGTGAAGGTCCGCCGGTGGGCCGCCGAACAGCAGCTCGCCGTCGGCCAGCACGAGCACGCGGTCGGCGTGGCGCTCGGCCTCGGAGATGTCGTGCGTCGCGAACACGACGCTCGTGCCGCGCTCGGTCAGCCCCGTGATGAAGTTCCACAGCCGCTGGCGCTGGCGCGGGTCCAGCGCGCCCGACGGCTCGTCGAGCAGCAGCACGGGCGGGTCGGCGAGCAGCCCGACGGCGATGTTCACGCGTTGGCGGTTGCCGCCCGACAGGCTGCCGAGCTCGTCGTCGGCGCGCTCCTTCAGCGCGGTCTGCTCGAGCATCCGCTCGACCGACGCGTCGAGGTCGTCGACCTTCTCCAGGCGCGCGAACAGGCGCAGGTTCTGCGCGACGGTGAGCTTCGTGTAGACGGCCGTCTGCTGGGGGACCCAGCCGATCCGCCGGTCGGCGTTGGGGCCGCGCTGCTCGACGGTGCCGCTGTCGGGCTTGCGGATGCCGGCGAGCATCGTCAGCAGCGTCGTCTTGCCGGCGCCGTTGGGCCCGATGATCGCCAGCAGCTCGCCGCGCGCGACCTCGAAGCTCACGTCGCGCACGGCCTCGCGGTCGCCGAAGCACTTGCCGACGCCCTGCACGACGAGCGTCAGCGCGTCGGTCGCCGCCGTGTCCGTCGGTGTCACGCCTACTTGCCGCGCAGCTCGTTGCGAATCGACTCGCCGAGCGCGTCCAGCGAGATCTGCAGGTCGTCGTAGGACCCGAGCTGGTGCGGCCCCTTGATGTTCTGCGGCTTGCCGACATCGGTGATGTTGACCTCGCCCGTGAGCGTCGCGCTCGTCATGCCGCCGAGGACCCTGCGGTCCTTCTTGGCGACGCGCAGCTTGCCCTCGATGTGCGCCTTGCGCAGCACGTGGTCCTGCTTGCCGAGGTACACGTCGCCGGTCGCCGACGTCACCGATCGCGCCAGCGCCGCGCGCTGCGCCGGCGTGACCTTCTGCGGCAGCCCGACGGCCTCGGTGACGCGCAGCAACGTCAGCGTCCGCACGAGCCGCGCGACATCCTCGAAGAAGGCGCCGGAGCGGATGCCGGCCGTCGCGTGCTCGGTCGGCACGCCCGCGACGTCCGCGTCGCCGACGATCCGCCCGTTCTTCTGCCAGCGGTCGGGGCGGATGAAGAACATGCCCGCCGTCTTCGCCAGGCCGTTGTCGAGCGCCACCGCCGGCGCCCGGATCTTCGCGGTGATCGACGCCGGCAGCTTGTAGCCGGTCGTGCCGAGCTGGATGAACGCGTCGCCGCCGGCAAGCACGAGCTCACCGCCGATCGCGTGGTCGTTGAGCACGAGCCCGACGTCGATGCGGAAGTCGGGCACGTCGGCGCCGGGCGCCAGCTCGTAACCGCCGCTGGCGGTGATCTCGATCGGGCCCGTGTAGCGCGGGACGCCCTTGACCTCGAGGTCAATCGTGCCGTCGAGGCGCCCCGAGCGCGCCTTCGGGTTGGGCCCGAAGCCCTGCCTGATGATCCGCGCGATGTCCTTGCGGTCCTGGGCCTTGTCGCTCGCCGCCGGCTTGCCGTCGCCCTTGCCGGAGTCCGAGCCGCCACCGCACGCGGACAGCGTGAGGGCAGCGACGAGCGCGCCGACGAGCAGGAGCCTGGAACGGGGCATGCGGGCGCTCACTGTGACGACCCGCGCGCCATCTTGCGCAGGTCCATCGCCGTGTCGTAGGTGTCG
>JAWVGK010000169.1:0-5829 GCA_033855155.1 Solirubrobacteraceae bacterium
CGGGCGTCAGCGCGGCGGCGAGGGCGAAGATGCCGAGGGCGCCACGGGCCGCTCGGACGACGGTGGGGCGCGGCGGACGGGCCGGATGGGCCCGGAGTCGTGAAAAGCTCATGACTGCAGTTTCGGCACGACCGTCTCTGGGCTTGAGCGTCCCGGACGAAGCGGGCGGCCGCACTTGCCGCAACAAATCTTAGTCGGCTACACTGAGATCTATGCAAGCAGACCGCTTCACCATCAAGACGCAGGAGGCTCTGCAGGCCGCGCTCGCGCTCGCCCATGCGCGACGCCACTCGCAGATCACCCCGCTTCATCTTCTGACCGCGCTCCTCGACCAGGAGGGCGGTTTCGTCACGTCCGTGCTGGGCAAGATCGGCGTCGCGCCGGCCGCCCTGCGCGGCGAGCTGGAGTCCGCGCTCGGCGAGGTGCCGACGCTGGGCTCCGAGGCCGAGCCCACGATGGCGCCCGAGGTCCTGCAGACCCTGCGCGCCGCCGAGCGCGAGATGCGCTCGCTGAAGGACAGCTTCGTCTCCGTCGAGCACGTGCTGCTCGCGCTGACCAACGACGACGGCCCCGCCGGCAAGGCGCTCAAGGCGCACGGTGCCACGCACGAGCGGGTGCTGCAGGCGCTCGCCGAGGTGCGCACGAGCCCGGTGACCGACCAGTCGCCCGAGGAGACGATCCAGGCGCTCGAGCGCTACGGCCGCGACCTCACCGCCGAGGCCGCCGACAACAAGCTCGACCCGGTCATCGGCCGCGACGACGAGATCCGCCGCGTCATCCAGGTGCTCAGCCGCCGCACGAAGAACAACCCCGTGCTCATCGGCGAGCCCGGCGTCGGCAAGACCGCGATCGTCGAGGGCCTGGCCCAGCGCATCGACGCCGGCGACGTGCCCGAGTCGCTGCGCGACCGCCGCGTCATCGCGCTGGACATCGGCGCGCTGCTGGCCGGCTCGAAGTACCGCGGCGAGTTCGAGGAGCGCCTGAAGGCGGTCCTCAAGGAGGTCCAGGACGCCGGCGGCCAGGTCGTGCTGTTCCTCGACGAGCTGCACACGATCGTCGGCGCGGGCGCCGCCGAGGGCGCCGTGGACGCCGCCAACCTGCTCAAGCCGATGCTCGCGCGCGGCGAGCTGCGCGCAGTCGGCGCGACGACGCTCGACGAGTACCGCAAGCACATCGAGAAGGACGCGGCGCTCGAGCGGCGCTTTCAGCCCGTGCACGTCGGCGAGCCGTCCGTCGAGGACACGATCGCGATCCTGCGCGGCCTCAAGGAGCGCTACGAGGTCCACCACGGCGTTCGCATCCAGGACTCGGCGATCATCGCCGCCGCGACGCTGAGCCATCGCTACATCGCCGACCGCTTCCTGCCCGACAAGGCGATCGACCTCGTCGACGAGTCCGCCTCGCGGCTGCGCATCGAGATCGACTCGCTGCCCGAGGAGATCGACGAGCTCGAGCGCCGCGCGATGCAGCTCGACATCGAGCTGACGTCGCTGGCCAAGGAGAAGGACGCGGCGTCCAAGGAGCGCCGCAGGGCGCTGGAGCGCGAGCTCGCCGATCTGCGCGAGCGCAGCGGCGCGATGAAGGCGCAGTGGCAGACCGAGAAGGCGAAGATCACCGCGATCTCCGAGCTCAAGGAGCGCCTGGAGACCGCGCACCGCGACGCCGAGCGCGCCGAGCGCGAGGCCGACCTGCAGCGCGCCGCCGAGCTGCGCTACGGCGAGATCCCGCAGCTCGAGCGCGAGCTCGCGGAGGCCGAGCAGCAGTCCGACGACGCGGACCCCGGCTTCCTCAAGGAGGAGGTCACCGCCGAGGACGTCGCGGAGGTCGTCGCGCGCTGGACGAACATCCCCGTCAGCCGGCTGCTCGAGGGCGAGGTCGAGAAGCTCGTCCACATGGAGGACCGCCTGCACCGCCGCGTGATCGGCCAGGACGAGGCCGTCGAGGCGGTGTCGAGCGCGCTGCGCCGCGCCCGCGCCGGGCTGCAGGACCCCGACCGGCCGATCGGCTCGTTCCTGTTCCTCGGCCCGACGGGCGTCGGCAAGACCGAGCTCGCGCGCGCGCTGGCGGAGTTCATGTTCGACACGCAGGACGCGATGGTCCGCATCGACATGTCCGAGTACATGGAGAAGCACTCCGTCTCCCGCCTCGTCGGGGCGCCGCCCGGCTACGTCGGCTACGACGAGGGCGGCCAGCTGACCGAGGCGGTGCGCCGCCGCCCCTACGGCGTGGTGCTGCTCGACGAGATCGAGAAGGCGCATCCGGACGTCTTCAACACGCTGCTGCAGGTCATGGACGACGGTCGCCTGACCGACGGCCAGGGCCGCACGGTGAGCTTCAAGAACGTCGTGCTCGTGATGACGTCCAACATCCCCGGCGGGCGCGAGGGCGCGGAGCTGACGTTCCGCCCCGAGTTCATCAACCGCCTCGACGACATCGTTGAGTTCGACTCGCTGACGCGGGCGCAGATCGGCCAGATCGTGTCGCTGCAGGTCCAGCTCGTGATCAAGCGCCTGGCGGAGCGCGGCATCGCGCTCGAGCTCACCGAGGAGGCGCGCGAGCTGATCGGCGACATGGGCTATGACCCCGTCTACGGCGCGCGGCCGCTGAAGCGCGTGATCCAGAAGCGGCTCGTCGACAAGCTCGCGCTGTCGCTGCTGCAGGGCGACTTCGCCGAGGGCGACGTCGTGCGCGTCGACGCCGCCGACGGCGAGCTCGTGCTCGTCAGGGCGCCCGCCGCGGCGGACGTCGCGGCCTGAGCCGCGGCGTCACGCGCGAGCGGCGGCGCGATCGCGGTCGCAGCGCACGCTCAACCCGGGCCGGTCAGATCCCACTCGGGCTCCTCGCCGGGCACGGGCTCGTAGACGCAGAACGTGCCCGTGCGGATCGCGCTGCCGAGGCTGCGCCCGAGCGCCGGGTCCTGGTCGGCGATGCGCTTGAGCGCGGTGCGGATCGCGCGCGTGACGTTGACGCGCGCGCGCTCGGCGTCCGAGCCCGTCTTGCGATCGCGGCCGCCGAGGCCGACGGCGCCGGCCAGCTCGCGCGCGAGGAAGGCGAGCTCGTCGCGTGCGCGGGCGGCGCGCTCGGGGTCGTTGAAGGCCTCCGCCTCGGCGATCTCCTCCTGCAGCTCGACGACGCGCCCGCGGTAGGCGGCCTTCGCCTGCCCGTCGAGCACCGGGCCCGCGTCGCCTGCGCCGCGGCCGTGCAGCTCCATGCCCGAGGCGATTGCCAGCGCGGCGCTGGACCCGCGGTCGTGCGAGCCGGCGACGAGGTCGAGCGCGTGAAACTCGACGTGCGGCGCGCCCAGCAGGCGCACGACGTGCGTCAGGCCCTTGCCATGGCGCAGCTGGATCGGCGCCGCAGCGGTGCCGATCGTCCAGACGTCCCCGCGCCGGTAGAACGCCATCGGCCGCGCGCCGGGCGCGGGTCGCGCGGCCGCGGCGGCGGGGGCAGCCGCGGCCGGCTCGACGATCGCTGCCGGCGCCGGCGCCTCGTCCCAGCGCTCGAGCGGCGCGCGCAGCCCCAGGCGGCGAGCCGCCTCCAGCCCGGCGTCGCGCAGGCCGCGCGCTTGCGCGCGATCTCCGACGAGCGCGGCGAGCTCGAGGCGGATCGCAGCCACGATCGGCTCCGCGCCCCACCGGCGCGCCGTCGCGAGCGCGGCCTCGTAGGCGGCGATCGCCTCCTCTCGGCGCCCCGCCGCCGCCAGCGCGACCGCGACGAAGCGCGACACCGGCCCCAGGCACGTCGCCCCGCGCCCCGTGATCACCGCGCGCGCGGCGTGCGGCGCGAGCAGCTCGGCGAGCTCGGCGCTGCGGCGCGCGTCGCCCAGGCGCTCGGCGACGCCGATCAGCAGCGCGAGCGTCGACAGCCACTCGCCGTCGCGCGGGACCTCCGCCAGCCCGTCGGCGCACAGCGCGTCGAACGCGCGCCGCGCGGCGTCGGTGCGACCGACCACGACGAGCGCGTAGGCCGCCGCCGCGCGCCACACCGGCGCGGCCGGGTAGCGCCGCGCGAACTCCTCCAGCGACTGCTGCACCTCGCTCATGCGCCCCTGCTCGGCGCGCAGCACGAACAGCTGCACCGCGTAGAGCTGCGCGGCGTTCTGGGACTGCGTGCCGCGGCCGATCGCGAACGCCTCCCCCGCCAGGCGCTCGGCGTCGCCCAGGCGCCCCTCGAGCATCGCGCGGTTGGCCTCGTACAGCGGCACCTGCCACAGGTGCAGCGGGTCGCGCAGCTCGTCGGCCAGGCGCGCGTGGACCGCGAGCTCGATGTCGACGCCGACCCAGTCGCCGAGCTCCATCAGGCTGACGATCCGCCAGACGTGCCCGCGCAGGACGAGCTCGCGATCGCGCGCCTCCTCGCCCAGCGCGACGACGTCGGTCGCGATCCGCAGCCGGTCCTCGGTGTGCTCGGGCCCCCACAGCGTCAGGAAGCGCGCGCTCAGCGTCGAGGCGATCGTCGCGCGGTCGCCCAGCCGGCGCGCCATCGCGACCGCCTGCTCGGCGAGCGCCGCGCGCTCCTCGGCGCGATCGGAGTAGTAGAGCTCGGTCGCCATCCGTCCGAGCACGCGTGCCAGCAGCGGATCGTCGGCGGGTCCGAGCGCGTCGCGCGCCTCGCCCAGCAGGCCGATCAGCGTGTCGTCGACGAGGCCGAACTCGAAGCCGCCCATGCCCGCGCCGTAGCCGATCGCCGCGCGCGCGAGGCGCTCGGGCGAGTCCAGCCGGCGCGCGAGGCCGGCCGCGCGCAGGAACGTCTCGCGCGCCGCGCGCGTGTCGCCGGCGCGGCTCTGCGCCGTGCCGAGCGCGAGCAGCAGGTCGCAGCGGCGCGGCACGTCGGCGCGCTCCTGCAGGCCGTAGGCCTGTAGCGCGCGCTCGTAGTGCTCGGCGGCCTCCTCGTAGGCCACGAGGCCCAGCGCGCGCTCGCCGGCGCGCACGGAGTAGTCGATCGCCTTCGCCAGCTCGCCGGCGGTCGCGGCGACGAAGAAGTGATGTGCGAGCTCGGCGACGTGCGGCTCGGGATCGGCGCCGTAGAGCTCCTCGAGCGCGCTGCCGACGGCGCGGTGCAGCAGCCCGCGGCGCTGCGGCCCGAGGTCGTCGTAGAGCGCCTCGCGGATGAGGCCGTGCGAGAAGCCGTAGGCGCCGATCGCCGGCGGGCGCTCGACGAGCACGCCGGCGTCGACGGCCTCGCCGAGCGCGGCGTCGAGCTCGCCGGGCTGCAGCTCGCAGACGCGCTGCAGGGTGTCGAGGCGAAACTCGCGGCCGATGACCGCCGCGGTGCAGAGCAGCTCGCGCGTGGACTCCGGCAGGGGCTCGAGGCGGTGGCGGATCGTCTCGCGCACGCCGTCGGGGATCCGCACCGTGGCGACGGAGGCGGCGTCGTCGAGGCGACCCTCGGCGCTGAGCAGGCGCGCGACCTCGTCGACGAAGAACGGGTTGCCCTCGGTCGCCTGGTGGATCGCGCGCACGACGCGCTCGGGGGCGCGCCGGCCGGCGACCCGCTCGACGACCGCCGCGACGTCGCCCTCGCGCAGCCCGCGCAGCGGCAGGCGCTGGCCGTGGCGGATGATGTCGCCGAGCGTGGCCGCGAGCTGGGGATCCAGGCGCGCCTCGGCCTCGCGATAGGTGCCGATGACGAGGATCGGCGAGTCGCGCACGTGCACGGCGAGGAAGCCGAGCAGCAGCAGCGAGGGGTGGTCGGCGCCGTGCAGGTCGTCGAGGATGAGGACGAGCGGCGCCTGGCCGGCGGCGGCGCGCAGCAGCGACGTGATCGCGTCGAAGAGCTGAAAGCGCGCGGCATCCGAGTCGCCCGGATCGGCCACGACGTCGCCGTCGC
>JAWVGK010000170.1:0-3915 GCA_033855155.1 Solirubrobacteraceae bacterium
CGCGCCCACGACAGCTCGTGGTCGCGCGCGACGACGTACGCGAGCACGAGCGGGGCGATCGCGACGAGCAGCAGCAGCCAGCGCAGGATCGCGTGCACCTGCCACGAGCTGTGCGCGCCGAGCCCGCCGTAGCCCGAGATCGACGCGAGCGGGCTGACGGCGTCGTACCACGGCGCGAACTGCGCGCCGGCGAGCAGCGCGCCGCCGAGCACGGCGAGCAGCTCGTCGATCGTCAGGCGCCGCACGCGCTCGTCGAGTCCGCCAGCGCGACGAGCTGGTCGAGCGTCCACGGCCCCTGGCCGGTGAGGCGAAGGTGCAGTCCGTCGTGCTCCCATGCGAGCTCGTGCACCGGGCGCAGCTCGGCCTCGGCCTCGTCCAGCGCCACGTGGCGGTGCGCGAAGCGCCCGTGCGGCTCGGCCGGCGGCAGCCCGCGCTCGGGCGGCGCGTGCAGGCCCGCGTAGAGGGTCAGCCGGCCCGGCGTGGCGGCGCGGGTCGCGTCGAGGTTCCACTCGACCTGGACGGCGCCCGGACCGGCCGCGACGACCTCGACCCAGCGCGCGAGCGGCAGCGCGACGGCCGGCAGCGGCACGCGGCGGCCGAGATGCGCGTCGGCAGCGCCGATGCCACCGAGCGGGTCGCGCTGCTCCATCGACCGATCGTACGCCGCGTGGCGGCGCGTTACCGCCTTGCAGCCCGTCCGGCGCACCCGGCGCGTCGCCGCATCGTGCGGCCTCGAGACGAGCTCGGAGCGTCCGCATGAGGCGCTGAGGATGGCGAGCGCCCGCGCGCGGCGATGAAGGCGCCTCGCCGGCTGCGCTGACCACGCGGGACGAGCATCGGCGCTACCGCCGGCCAGCCTCCGCGTGGCTCTCGAAGCTCGCGACCCACGCGAAGTAGTCCACGACGAGGTAGTTCGAGCCGAACACGAGCAACCGGCGACCGTTGTCGCGCGCGCGCCGCCATGCTGACGCGAAGGCCTCCCGCGGGTCCGCGACGGCCACGGCATCCATTCCCGCCGCGCGCGCCGATGCGGCGATCGTCTCCGGGTCGCGGGCGGGGCGTACCGTGATCCCGGTCGACGTCAGGTGGCCGATGCGCCCCGCATGCCTGGCAAGCACCTCGACGAACTGTTCGGTCGGGCGGGGCTCGGTGATCGCCGCCACAACCTCGAAGGGCTCGTCGGGCAGTGCATCCAGGAACGCGCTCCACGCCGTCGGGTTGTGCGCGACATCCGCGATCCACTGCACGGAGCCGGTCTCGCCCTGCTCGAAGCGCCCGCCAAAGCGAAGGTCCTGAACGCTGCCGACGCGTCCGCCGACGACCCAGCGCGCGCCGGCCTCGGCGAGCGCGGCGTTAGCGCGCTGATACGCCGGCACCGCGGGCTGCGACAGATCCCGCTGCACGTCGGCGAGCAGCGTCAGGCTCAGCCCGTGACGTCGCGATGCCTGCACGAGCTCGGACGCGAGCTCGTCGGCGAGCGCACTGGAGATGATCGCGCCTCCGGTCGGGGCAACCTGCACCTTTTCGAGCAGCCGCTCGCGCGGCTCGCGACCGAGGAGCTCCTCGTGATCCTCGCCGATGCTCGTGAGCAGCGTCAGCTGCGGCTGCAGCACCCGCACCGCGTCGAGCCGGCCGCCGATGCCGGCCTCGAAGATGGCGACCTCGATCTCGTCCTGCACGAACAAGCTCTCCGCGGCCAGCGTCAGCACGTCGAAGAACCGCAGATCCCCGGGCCGCTGCTTCTGCGTTCGCGCCGCCTCGTGGACGCTCACGAGCGCCTGACGCCACGCCGACGGCGCGACAGGCTCGAGGTTCGTCTGCACGCGGTCGTTCCAATAGCGGATGTGTGGCGAGGTGTACAGCCCGACGTGCACGCCGTGCCGGTGCAGCAGCGTCGCGAGGAAGTGCGCGGTGCTGCTCTTGCCGTTCGTGCCCACGACCACGACATGCAGCGGCACCCGCGTCGGCAGCACCATGCCGGCGAGACGCTCGACGGCCATGAGATCGTGGCGCCGCCGACCGGAGTTGTAGTGCGCCATCAGGCTGGTGACGACGTCGTCCAGGGGGTCGTTCCAGTCGCTCGGCACGTAGTCGCGGGGCCAGGGCGTGGTCATGCGAAGACGCGCGGCGCCGGCGCACGCGGGCACATCAGGTTCGCGAGGCCGAACCGACTGACCCGGCGTCATGCGCTGCGTCGGGCACGGCGCTCTGCGCCCGTCGGTAGCGCAGAAAGAGGTAGTCGTCGCGGCTGAGGACGCCCGCGAGCTTCATCGGACAGGGCTGAGCGTCGTGGCCGGGCCGCGTCAGCGGCAGCTCGTCGCCGCCGGCGTGGATCGGCGCGATCGTGAGGAACAACTCGTCGACGAGATCCTCGGTCAGCAGCGATCCGTACAGCGTCGGCCCCCCCTCGCAGACGACGGAGCGGATGCCGTGGAGGTCGTGGGCGGCGCGGAGCACGGCCTCGAGGCTCGTGTCGATCGGATCCATCCGCACGACGGTGATCTGCGCTCCCGGCGAGGGGACGGCGGCGTCGGACCAGGTGAAGAGGAGCACCTCGGTCGCCGGATCCTGAAACAGCGGGATGTCGACCGGGAGATCGAGGCTCCTCGACACGACGATGACCTTCGGCTCCTCCGCGAGGCCGCGCGCGGCGCGGAACTCGCGCAGCTTCCGCCGCCGCCCGGGCCGTCCGTAGCGCTCGTCGCGCAGGGTGCCCGTTCCCACCATGATCGCGTCGCAGACGCCGCGCAGCCCACGGAAGATCGCGCGATCGGCGCCGCCGCCCGAAGGAGCGAGCGCAGCTGTCCGACCGTCGAGCGTCGCCCGGCCGTTGACGCTGGAGATGAGGCTCCCGATCACGTGCGGACGCCGCGCGCTCGCGTCATACGCGGGGTGCAGATCGCGGAGCACCTGCTCGACCTCGATCGGATCACCTGGCGGAAGCAGCTGCTCGACGAGCACGCTGCGAGAATAGCGAGGCCCTCGCGACCGTCGGTCCCGCGCGCCGGACCGGCGAGGTCACGCGGGATGGCCGGGCTCGACGTCCTTGACGTCCTGGAAGTACACGAGCTCGGCGGGCGCGTGGTGCGCGGCGATCGGGTCGAGCAGGTGGCCGACGTGGTCGCCGAGATCGTGGCGCGAGAGGATCGCGCCGACGAACCAGTTCGGGCAGTCGGCGAGGATCGGGATCCCGCGCGGCCCCTCCTGCCACGCGCAGCGCTCGAACTTGTCGATCTCGTCGCCGGTCTCGCCGCCGAACAGCTCGACGAGCCGCTCGTGCTCGGGCGCGACGACGTGCACGGCCAGCGCGTCGGCCTCGCGCGCCAGGCGGCACGTGCGGTTCTCGCGCGACAGGCAGGCGAGGAAGCGGCCGGGATCGACGCTCGTCTGGGTGGCGAAGCCGACGACGCAGCCGGCTCGCCGTTCGCCGACCGCCGTCGTCACGACGAAGATCGGGTAGTTCAGATCGGTCGTGATCCGCACGAAGATCTCTGGCGCCTCGTCCACAGGTCCGACCTACCCGGTGTGCCATGCTCGGAGTAGTGGGTAGCCCGAGGTCCTCATGAGCGGCAGGCTGATCGGCGTCGACGTCGGCGGCACGAAGATCTCCGTCGGCGTGCTCGAGGGATCGGTGCTGCAGGAGCCGCGCGTGCTGCCGACCGACACGCGCGACAGCGCGCACCTGCTCGACCAGCTCGTCGACGCGATCCGCGACGCGGGCGACGCGGACGCCGTCGGCGTCGCCGTGCCGTCGGTCGTCGACTTCGAGACCGGTCGCGTACGCGCCTCGGTCAACGTGCCGCTGGCGGACATCGCCCTGCGCGACGTCCTGCACGAGCGCCTCGGGATCCCGGTCGTCGTCGACAACGACGCCACCTGCGCCGCGCTCGCGGAGGCCTACGACGACGACGGCGC
>JAWVGK010000171.1:0-2803 GCA_033855155.1 Solirubrobacteraceae bacterium
GTTGACCTTCGCGCCGACGCAGCGGTGGCCGACGTCGGTGTGCACCTCGTAGGCGAAGTCCAGCGGCGTCGCTCCGGCGGCCAGGTTCTTGACCTCGCCCTTGGGCGTGAAGACGTACACCTCGTCCTCGAAGAGGTCGACCTTCAGCGCGTCCATGAACTCCTTGGGGTCCGACGTCTCCTGCTGCCAGTCGAGCATCGAGCGCAGCCACTTGAGCTTCGCCTCGCCGTCGGATGTCGGTCCGCCCGCTGGCGACTTGCCGTCGACCTTGTAGATCCAGTGCGCTGCGACGCCGAACTCCGCCATGTCCTGCATCTCGCGCGTACGGATCTGGATCTCGAGCGGCAGCCCTTCGGGCCCGATGACCGTCGTGTGCAGCGACTGGTACATGTTGAACTTCGGCATCGCGATGAAGTCCTTGAAGCGCCCGGGCAGCGGCTTCCAGAGCGAGTGCACGACGCCGACCGCGCCGTAGCAGTCCTTCACCGAGTCGGTGATGACGCGCATCGCCGTGAGGTCGTAGATCTCGTTGAACTCGCGGCCCTTCTTGGTCATCTTCGAGTAGATCGAGTAGAAGTGCTTGGCGCGCCCGGAGATGTCGGCGTCGATGCCGAGCGCCTGCAGCTCGCGCGAGAGGTACGCCCCGGCCTTCTCGACGTACTGCTCGCGCTCCTCGCGCTGCTGGTTGACCAGCCCCTTGATCTCCTGGTACTTGCGCGGGTGCAGCGCGGCGAAGGCGAGGTCCTCGAGCTCCCACTTGATCGCGTGGATGCCGAGCCGGTGCGCGATCGGCGCGTAGATGTCCAAGGTCTCCTTGGCCTTGTCGATCTGCTTCTGCTTGGCCATCGCGCCGATCGTGCGCATGTTGTGCAGGCGGTCGGCGAGCTTGATGAGGATGACCCGCACGTCATTGTCCATCGCCACCATCATCTTGCGGTAGTTCTCGGCCTGCGCCTCGTCGCGCGACTGGAACGCGATGCCGGTGAGCTTCGTGACGCCGTCGACGATGTTCGCGATCTCGTCGCCGAACTGCTTGCGGACCTCCTCGATCGACGCCGACGTGTCCTCGACGGTGTCGTGTAGCAGCGCCGCGCACAGCGTCTCGGTGTCCAGGCGCATGCCGGCGCAGATCTTCGCCACGCCGACGGGGTGGTGGATGAAGTCCTCCCCCGACAGCCGGCGCTGGTCGGCGTGGTGCTCGCAGGCGAACACGAACGCGGCCTCGACCTTCGTGCGATCGATGACGATCGCCGCCGCGCCCGCGTGCTCCTCGACGATCGCGAAGACGTCCGACAGCAGCGAGCGCTCGAGCGGCGTCAGGTCGGTGCGCTCGACCGGCGGATGGCGCTCGGCGGTGAGCTCGTCGACGGGCGCGCGGCGCGCGCCGGTGCGCTGGCGCGCCGGTGCCCTTACGCCGCCCTTGCCGTCTGTGCGCTCAGCCATCTGCGTCCGTCCTCATACCGCTGATGGTAGGCCCTGAAGGCCGCCGATCGTTCGAGTGTCGTACGTCGTGCATCCGGGACCGTCAGGCTCGCGCCGTCCGCGCCGAGGCCGACGAGCTCGAGCTCGGCGAGGACCCGGATCAGGCGCCCCGCCAGCCGCGCGGGCCGCGGCGTCTCGCCGTCGCCGCGCAGCAGCGCCTCGAGCTGCTCGCCGTGCGCGCCGCCCGCGTCGCGCAGCGCCCGGTAGGTCGTCGCCAGCGGCGCGCGCAGGTCGTAGTGGCACGCGTGCACGTGCGCCGCGAGGTCGAGCTCGGCGGGCCCCCACGCCAGGTGCGTCATCGCGCCGTGGGCGCGCAGCGGGCCGGCCGGCGGGTCGAGCAGGACGACGTGCGCGTCCGGTCTCGCGAGCGTCGGGTCGCGCTCGAGCGCGTCGTGCGAGCACAGCTCGAAGCCGCCGAGGATCGGGGCGAGGTGGCGCGCGCGCAGCAGCGCGTCGGCGGCGACGACGAGCACCGGCGCGCCGCAGGCGACCAGCGAGGCGATCGTGCCGGCGATGCCGCCGCCGCGGCGGTCGCGGATCGGCGTGCCGCCGGCGCCGCCGAGCGGCGCGTCGGCGCGTGCGCCCGCGCCGTGGGTTTCCGGCGCGTCGGGGCGTGCGCCGGCGCCATCGACCGGCGCGTCGCGCAGGCGCGCCGCGGCGCCGTCGCCGTCCTGCGACGCGAGCTGGGTCGGCGGCGCCCCGAGATCCTCCACCGGCCGTCCCAGCTCCTCGAGCACCGCCGCGAGATGGCTGTCGGGCTCGCCGACGATCGTGATCGGCGCGGGTGCGGGCGCCCGTGCGCCGCGCAGCACGAGCCGCGGCTCGACGCTGCCGTTGTACTCGTTGAGCTCGAGCGAGAACGTCGCGTCCTGCGGCGTCTCGCAGTCGACCTTGCTGACGCCGAAGGCGACCGCGCCGGCGCGCACACCGCCCGACCGCACGCTGAAGCGGGCGTGCTTGCCCTCCCCCATCGTGCGCAGGTCGGCGAAGCGCGCGGCGGGCACGAGCAGCGACACACCGGGGTTGGCGATCCCGAACGGCGCCAGGCGATCGAGCTCCTCGGCGAGCGCGAGCCCGAGCTCATCGCCCGCGATGACGGCGTCGACGCGCTCGAACGCGACGAGGTCCTCGGGGCGCAGCGTCGCGGCGGCGTGGGCCTCGAACGCCGCGCGGAAGGCGTCGACCTCGCTCGCGAGGATCTCGCAGCCGGCGGCCGCGCGATGACCGCCGTGGCGCACGAGGTGCTCGGCGCACGCGTTCAGCCCGCCGAGCAGGTCGAAGCCGGCGATCGAGCGCCCCGAGCCCGTGCCGCGCGCGCCTC
>JAWVGK010000172.1:0-4917 GCA_033855155.1 Solirubrobacteraceae bacterium
ATCGAGGCGCAGGACATCGCCAAGCGCACCGGCTACAGCCGCCCGCACACGATCCACTGCGGCCCCGACGGGCTCTACGTCTCCGCGCTCGGCGCGCCCGACGGCGACGGTCCCGGCGGCGTCTTCCTGCTCGATCACGACAGCTTCGAGCCGCTCGGACGCTGGGAGATCGACCGCGGCCCGCAGGAGCTCGCCTACGACGTCTGGTGGAACATCGGCTACGACCAGCTGCTGACCAGCGAGTGGGGCCTGCCGAACATGGTCGAGGACGGCGTCATCCCCGAGCTGCTGCTGGGCGGCAAGTACGGCCACCAGCTGCACGTCTGGGACCTGCGCAAGCGCCGCCACAAGCAGGCGATCGATCTCGGAGCCGAGCAGCAGATGGTGCTCGAGCTGCGCCCCGCGCACGACCCGAGCAAGCCGTACGGCTTCGTCGGCGTCGTCGTCTCGACGGCCGATCTGTCGGCGTCGATCTGGCTGTGGCACCCCGACGGCAACGGCGCCGTGGCGGCGAAGAAGGTCATCACGATCCCGGCGCAGCCCGCGCACGAGGACGAGCTGCCACCGGCCCTGAAGCCGTTCGGCGCGGTGCCGCCGCTGGTAACCGACATCGCCCTGTCGATCGACGACAGCGCCCTGTACGTCTCCTGCTGGGGGACGGGCGAGCTCAAGCGCTTCGACGTCCGCGATCCGCACAACCCCATCGAGACCGGCTCGGTGAGCCTCGGCGGAATCGTCAACCGCACGCCGCACCCGTCGTCGGGCGCGGTCAACGGCGGCCCCCAGATGGTCGAGGTCAGCCGCGACGGCCGGCGCGTCTACCTGACGAACTCGCTCTACGCGTCCTGGGACGCCCAGTTCTATCCCGAGGGCCTCGACGGCTGGCTCGTGAAGATCGACTCCGACGGGCCCGGCGGCGCGTTCGACCTGGATCCCGAGTTCTTCGTCAGCTACGACGGCGAGCGGCCCCACCAGGTCCGCCTGCAAGGCGGGGACGCCTCGTCTGACTCCTACTGCTTCCCGTGAGCGACGCCGGCCTGTGGCTGACGCTCGCAGCGCTCGGCGCCTACCACGGCCTGAACCCCGCGATGGGGTGGCTGTTCGCGGTCTCCCAGGGCATGCAGCAACGCGAGCGCCGCGCGGTGCTGCGTGCCCTGGCGCCGATCGCGATCGGCCACGAGCTGTCGATCGTGCTCGTCGCCGGGCTCGTGCTCGGCGCGGCGGCGGTGATCGAGCCGCGAGCGCTGCACGTCGGCGCCGCGGCCGTGCTGCTGGCGTTCGGGATCTTCCGCTTCGTCAAGCCGCGTGCGCACCCGCGCTGGACGACGATGCGCGTCAACCGCCGCGAGCTCGCGCTGTGGTCGTTTCTGATGTCCACCGCGCACGGCGCCGGGCTGATGGTCGCACCGTTGCTGATCGGCCTGCAGGGCGCCGAGGCGGCCGCCGCGCACGGGCACGACGAGCTCGGGCTCGTGGCCGACGTGCCGTTGCTGAGCGCCGGACTGGGCATCGCGGTGCACGTCGCGGCGATGCTGCTCGTGATGGCGATCGTCGCGGTCGTCGTCTACGAGAAGCTCGGTCTGCGGGTGCTCAGCCGGGCCTGGGTCAACACCGACGGGATCTGGGCCGCGACCTTCGTGATGGCCGCAGGCATCACCTTCTTCACCTGACGCGCTGCTCGTCGTCGTTCGCGAGTGAAGCCGGTGGGTACTGTCACCGGTGTGCTCGAACTCCACGACCTGCATCGCAGCTACGGCGAGGTGGCGGCGTTGGACGGGATGACGTTCACCGTTCCGGCGGGCAGGGTGTTCGGCTTCCTCGGTCCGAACGGCGCCGGCAAGACGACGGCGATGCGCGCGATCCTCGGCGTCACGGCGCTGCACTCCGGGTCGATCCGCTTCGCCGGCGCGCCCGTCGACGTCGCCGCGCGCCGGCGCTTCGGCTACATGCCCGAGGAGCGCGGGCTGTATCCCGGCATGCGCGTGCTCGAGCAGCTCGCGTACTTCGGCCGCCTGCACGGGATGACGGCCGCGGCCGCCAGGCAGGCCGGCGCCGAGCTGTGCGGCCGGCTCGGCGTCGCCGAGCGGCTGGAGGCGAAGGTCGAGGAGCTGTCGCTGGGCAACCAGCAGCGCGTCCAGCTCGCCGCTGCGCTCGTCCACGATCCCGAGCTGCTGGTGCTCGACGAGCCGTTCTCCGGCCTGGACCCGGTCGGGATCGACGACCTCAGCGCGGTCCTCGGCGAGCGTGCCGCGGCCGGTGCGACCGTCCTGTTCTCCAGCCACCAGCTCGACCTCGTCGAGCACCTCTGCGAGGAGGTTGCGATCGTCGACCGCGGACGGCTCGTCGCGCAGGGTCGCGTCGAGGAGCTCGCGCGCAGCGGCCGGCCGCAGCTCGCCGTTCGCGTCGTTGGTGACGATGGCGGGCGCTGGGCCGACGCGCTGCCCGCCGGCGCCGCGCGCGCCTCGACCCGCGACGACGGGACGGTGACGATCGCGCTCGACGACGCCGCGCTCGCCGACGCGGTGCTCGACGTCGCGCGCGCGGCCGGCCGCGTCGAGCACTTCACGTTCCAGCGCCGCCGCCTGTCGGAGGTCTTCCGCGAGTCCGTGCGACGGGTGCCCGCGTGAACCGCGAGTGGTGGTCCTCGACGCTGCTCGTCGCCGGCCGCGAGCGCCGCGAGCGGATGGACGCGCGCTCCTACCGGATCACGACGCTCATCCTCGTGCTCGCCGTCGTGGCCGCGGTCGCCATTCCAGCCCTGGTCGGCGGTGGCAACGGCGCGTCGAAGGTCGGCGTCGTCGGCAGCGACACGGCCGCGCTGACGAGCATCGTGCGCCAGGCCGGCGCGGTGCTCGACGAGCGGGTCAAGGTGACGGCGTTCGCCGACCTCGCGGTCGCCCGCGCGAAGCTGCGCGCCGGCGACCTCGACGTCGTCTACGTCGGCGGGCGCGAGCTGCTGCTCGAACAGCAGCCGACCGACGGCTCGGGCGACGACAAGGCGCGCCTCGCCGGCGCGATCGCCCAGCTCGCACGAGCTCCGGCGCGGCCGCTGCCGGCGCGGGCGCAGGCGCTGCCGGTGCGCGGGCTGAAGGCCGCGACGTCGCTGTCGACGCGCCTCACCGGCATGGCGATCGTGATCCTGATCTACCTGCTCGTGTTCATCTACGGCCAGCGGATCACCAGCGGCGTCGTCGAGGAGAAGTCCAGCCGCGTCGTGGAGGTCCTGCTGGCGAGCGTGCGGCCGTCGCAGCTGCTGACCGGCAAGGTGCTCGGGATGGGGGTGACGGCGTTCGTCCAGGTCGCGGCGCTGCTGGTGGCGTTCTTCGCGACGGCGACGGCGGTCGGGTCGAGCCTGCTCGACGGGGCCGCGATCGGCGTCGTGCTCGTCGGCGCGCTGTGGCTCGTGCTCGGCTACGCGCTGCACTGCACGGCGTTCGCCGCGGCGGGCTCGCTGATCTCGCGCGAGTCCGATGCGTCGAACGTCACGTTCCCCGTCGTGCTGCCGCTGCTGGTCTCGTACATGCTCTCGTTCGGGACGATCTTCGGCGGCTCGCCGGGGACGTTCTTCACGCTGCTCGCGTACTTCCCGCCGACGGCACCGGTCGCGAGCACGACGCTCTATGCGACGGGCGACATCGGCCTCGTCGAGGTCGCGATCGCGGCTGTGATCTGCGTCGCCGCGACGGTCGCGACGGCGCGTCTCGCGGCCACGATCTACGAGCGCTCGATCCTGCGCACCGGCGCCCGCGTCCGGCTGCGCGAGGCGCTGCGCGCCACCGGCGGCACCTGAGCGCGGCGACGGCGCCCGCCCGCGTCACAGCACCTTCGAGATGAAGGCCTTCGTGCGCTCGTGGCGCGGGTTCGTGAGGACCTCGCGCGGCGGCCCGGACTCCACGACGACGCCGTCGTCCATGAACACCGCCGTGTCGCCGACCTCGCGCGCGAAGCCGATCTCGTGCGTCACGACGACCATCGTCATCCCGCGCGCCGCGAGCTCGCGCATCGCGTCGAGCACCTCGCCGACGAGCTCGGGATCGAGCGCCGACGTCGGCTCGTCGAACAGCATGAGCTTGGGCGCCATCGCCAGGGCGCGGGCGATCGCGACGCGCTGCTGCTGGCCGCCGGAGAGCTGTGCCGGGTAGGCGCCCAGCTTGTCGGCCAGGCCGACGCGCCCCAGCATCTCCTCCCCGCGCGCCAGCGCCTCCAGGCGCGGCTGCTTCTTGACGCGGATCGGCGCCTCGATGACGTTCTGCAGCGCGGTCATGTGCGGGAAGAGGTTGAAACGCTGAAAGACCATGCCGATCTCCGAGCGCTTGCGCGCGACCTCGGCCTCGCGCAGCTCGTGGAGCTTGCCGCCCTCCTCGCGGTAGCCGACGAGCTCGCCGTCGACCCACAGGCGGCCGGCGTCGATCCGCTCGAGATGGTTGATGCAGCGCAGGAACGTCGTCTTCCCGGACCCCGACGGGCCGACGAGGCACATGACCTCGCTCGGCGCCACCTCAAGCGACACGCCGTTGAGCACCGGCAGGCGCCCGAACCGCTTGTGGACCTCCTGCGCCCGCAGCGCCGGCTCGGTCATCGGCTCGACCCGCCGGGCGGCAGATCCAGCATCGCGTGGCGGATCGCGATGTTGCCGCGCATGCGCTGCAGCGGCGTCGGCGGCAGCTTTGAGGCCGAGCCGCGGCCGAAGCGGCGCTCCACGTAGTACTGCCCGATCGAGAGGATCGTCGTGATCACGAGGTACCAGAAGCACGCGACGAGCAGGAGCGGGATCTGCTTGAAGTTCACGGCGTAGATGAGCTGCACCGAATACAGCAGCTCCGGGTAGGCGATGACGCTCACGAGCGCGCTCGTCTTGAGCATCGAGATCACCTCGTTGCCGGTCGGCGGGATGATCACCCGCATCGCCTGCGGCAG
>JAWVGK010000173.1:0-3396 GCA_033855155.1 Solirubrobacteraceae bacterium
GGCTTCGCGATGTTCGCGCTCGACGAGTTCAACCGCGCGTCCAGCCGGCAGCGCAACGAGCTGGCCGGATTCGAGCAGACCGACCCGACGCCGGTCGGCGAGCGCCAGCGCGAGAAGCGCCACTCGACCGCGCGCGAGTACATCGACGATGCCAACGACGTGCTGCTCAAGCCGTTCGCCGGCGTCGTCTCGTCCGGCGACCGCTGGATCCAGCGCGGCGTCCCGACGCTGCTCGGGCTGCTGCTCTACGGCTTCCTGCTCGCGTACCTCGCGCGCTTTGCGAAGGGTCGCGGCTGACGCGGCGCTTACCGCGGCCGCGGGCCGTAGTACACGTCGACCGGGGTCCCGATGCGGATCCAGTTGAAGAGGTTCAGCGCGTCGGCGAGCGGCACCCGCAGGCAGCCGTGGCTGGCGGGGTAGACCGGCACCGAGGGGAAGCCATGGGTCGCGTAGCCGCCGATGAAGTACGCCGAGTGGACCATGCCCTTGGAGTTCGTGCCGTAGCTCTTGTGGTAGACGCGAAACGCGCCGAGCACCGTCGGCGTGCTCGGCTTGCCGGAAGAGACCGGGTAGATGCGGCGCACCTCGCCGCCTTCGATCAGCGCGATGACCTGGCGCGTGAGGTCGGCCTCGATGTGGCGCCCCTGGTCGGGGCGGCGGATCTCGAAGGCGCCCTTGCCGCGCGCGATCGCCCGCATCAGCGGCTTCGATGCCTCGCTCGTGCGGCGCATGCCCGCGACCTTGCGAAACGCGAGCACGGCGCGCGCGGTGCGCGCGTCGAACGAGCCGGGGTGGCCGACGACGTAGCCGAGGCGCTTCAGGCGCCGCTGCAGGGCCTTGATCGCGCGCTTCGAGCCGTCGGTCGGGACGCTGCGCGGGATGACGTCGACCGTGCGACCGGCCGCGCTGAGGGCGCCGAGCGCGGGCGTCGCGTCGTGCGACGCGCGCACGACGAGCTTGCCCGAGCGCTGCGCGCGGTAGGCGAGCTCGAAGATCCCGGTCCCGTCCGGCCCGGGCAGGATCTGCTGGCGCTTGGCCGACAGCTTCTCGCCGCTGCTGAAGAAGCCGAGCGCCACGACCTCGCCCGCCACGAACGCGCCGACCGTGCCGCGCACGCGGATGCGGTCGCCGACGAGCACCGTCGCGAGCGCGCCGCCGGCGCGCTCGATGCTGAGCGTCATCTGCGTCTGGACCGGTGCCGGCACCGGCTGCTGGGCGTGCGCGACCGCGGGAACGGCGGCGAGGATGGCGATGCTGCAGAGGAGAGCGGTCCGTCGCATCGGCCGGACTATCGCACGGCGCCAGCCGCGCGGGCGCGGTTGCTCAGCGCGCTGGCGCGAGCGCGCTCGGGACCCGATCACCGAGCCTGCGAGCGAGCAGCCAGGCGATGGTCAGCACCGCCGTGACGGCCCCAACCATCGTCGGCAGGATCTCCCACGTCCACTTCTGCGTCAGCCCGAGCGCGAATGCGTTGTTGACCGCGTGCAGCGCGATGCACGGGTACAGCGATCCGGTGCGCTGGTACAGCACGCACAGCCCGAAGCCGAAGAACGCCAGCGGCACGGTGTAGCCGATCGGCGCGGAGCCGATGTGGATCGCGCCGAAGACGAGGCCGGTGACGATCGCCGCCGGCATCCAGCCCTTCCAGTTGCGCAGCGCGCCGAAGAAGTAGCCGCGGAAGAAGAGCTCCTCGCCAAGCGGCGCGATGACGGTGATCATCACGACCGCGAGCACGAGGTTCAGCGAAGATCCGTGGATGCCGAGCTCGTCGGGCAGCGTCTGCTTCTCGTCGAGCTGCAGCGCGATCCCCCAGACCAGGCTGAACAGGAAGAAGCCGGCCGCGACGGCGGTCGCCAGCCTGAACGCGCGGCCGATCTGCGGCCGGCGCAGGCCGAAGTCCGCGGCCGCGGGACGCCCGGTCAGCAGCGAGAAGAACAGCGCGGCGGCAACGAGCGCGAGGTTCTGGAAGACCGTCAGCCCGATCGTCACGCCGGGCGACGGGTCGCTCGCCGACCTGCCGATCGCGGCAGTCACGATCGCGACGACGATGCCGCCGACGATCGTCAGGCCGAAGCCCGTGAGGATCGCGCCCCACGCCGTCCATGGGCGCCAGCTCGCGCGGCCCGAGGGACGCACGACGGTCGGCGTGCCGAGCTGCGGCTCGGCGGCCGGCACCGGCTCCGCAGGCTCGTCGACGCCGGGTGGCGGGATGCTCGTCACGATCTGCCAGAGGTTAGGGGGCCAGCGCCGCGAGCTCGGCCAGCGACGCGATCACGGCGACGCCGGCGGGCACCAGCGGCGGGCGCCCGGCGCGCGCGACGAGCACCGGCCGCAGCCCCGCCGCGCGGGCTCCGGCGACGTCGTGCTCGAGCGAGTCGCCGGCGTGCAGCCCCGCGGCCGCGCCGTCGCCCGCCAGCGCGAGCGCGCGCGCGAAGATGCGCGGGTCGGGCTTCGCGGCGCCGGCCTCGGCCGAGCTGATCGCGCCGTCGACGAGCGGCGCGAGGCCGGTGGCGCGCAGCGCGTCGTGCAGCGAGACGTCCCAGTTGGAGACGACGACGAGCCGGTGCCCGGCGCGCCGCAGCGCCCGCAGCGCGCCGGGAACCTCGGGATAGGCGCGAAAGCGCAGCGCCGCCAGCAGCGCGTCGCGCAGCAGCTCGTGGCTCGCCGTGGCGACGTCGGCGCCCGCGCGCACGAGCCCGTCGCGCAGGACCTCCGTGCAGCGCTCGCGCAGCAGCGCCAGCGACGGCGCGTCGACGGCGCTGTCGTGGTGCGCGCGATAGAAGGCGATCTCCTCGCGCAGCGCCGCGGCCGCCTGGCGCTCGGACGCCCGCAGCCCGCGCTCGCGCAGCTGCGCGACGAGCGCCGGCGCGGGCGCGAGCAGCTCGACGAGCGTGCCGAGCGCATCGAGGCAGACGACCACTACGCGACCCAGTGCCAGGTCGCGAAGATCGCGCTGTAGGCCGCGAGCGCGGCGGCGAACGTCCAGAGCACGAGCCGCTCGCGCCAGGCACGCCCGGTCATCCACAGCGCCAGCCAGATCGCCAGCGGAAACAGCACCGCGACGAAGCGCGGCAGCGACATCAGCGGCTGCGGACCGACGGGATAGGAGAGCGGCAGCGCGAGCGCCGCGACGACGTACGCGCCGTAGGCGGGCGGCAGCCGGCGCAGCACGCCGACCACCGCCCCCGCGACGAGCGCGAGCCACGCCAGCAGCTCGACGTTGTGGCGCGCGACGACGAACGGATCGCCCCCCGCCGCGCCGAAGAAGACCGGCGAGCGCGAGCCCGACAGCAGCTGCCGGGCGCCCTGCGTCGCCGCCACGACGGCGTCCCAGGCTCCGCCGAACGGGCCCGCGAACGTGCGAAACCAGACCTCCTGCACGCGAAACGGCGCCAG
>JAWVGK010000174.1:0-5812 GCA_033855155.1 Solirubrobacteraceae bacterium
CCGGGGCAGTCCGCCGCATGCGCGGCCGGCACTGCGAGCGCGAGCGACGATGCGACGACCGCCACGAAGGCGGGCACGTGCAGTCGGCGGTGACGAGCGACCATGGTAGTGGCGAGACGTGGACGGGGCCGGGGCGGGATGCCTTGACCTTCGCCTCGCCAACGTCATCGGCCCGACCGTCCGAATGGGCCACCGGAACGCCCGAGTCTGGACGTTCGTCCGATGGCCCGTCGCAGGCGTCTGGACGCAATGTGGGCCGCGCGGTGAGCGTCCAGACGATGGACTGCGGTGCTCTACGGATGTCGCGAGCGCCGTCACATGAGAGGCTGCACAACCCCTGACCCGACCACGGGAGAGAGACATGCCGACGAGCACCGTCCAGGTCTGCGCCGATCACCGCGGCGGCTGGGAGGTCGAGCTTCCAGATCGCGACGCCCACGTCTGGTGCCAGACGCTCGCCGAGGCCCGGGAGCTCGCGCTGCGCTTCGCCGCGCAACTGCAGCCGTGCGACCTCGTCGTGCGCGACGCCTACGACCGCGTGCTGCAGCGCCAGCTCGTCGGGCGTCCCGCGTCCGACCAGCGCTGACGGCGTTCGCGGTCGCGGCTCAACGCCGGCGCGTCGCGAACTCGACCGCGACCGTGGCGCCGTCACGCGACTCGCGCGCGGCGAAGCGCTCGCGCAGCAGCGCCAGCAACCGCACGTCGGCCGCGGGCACGCGCGCGAGGAACGTCGAGATCCCGAAGCGCGCCGCGCTCGCGCACGCGCCCGCGACGAGCAGCTCGGGCAGGCCGCGATGCCAGAGCGCGGCGTCGACCTCGAGCGACAGCTCCGCGCGCGGGCCGTACACGCGCGCGTAGGCGACGCTGCCGAGCGCGCGGCCGTCGGCGTCCCGGGCGACGAGCGTCGCGCGCTCGCCGGGTGTCGCGGCCGCGTCGTCGACCGCCCGCAACCACACGGCGCAGCCGTCGATCAGGCGCTCGGGTGCGAGCGGGGTGAGCGTCAGCTCAGGCACGGACGGCGTGTCGGTCCTCGCGCGCGAGGTACGGGCCGAGGTGGCGGGCGACGATCTTCGCCGGCGGGTCCCACGGACAGACGTCGCTGACGCTCGAGCTGAAGCCGCCGCCGTCGCCGAGCTCCGCCTCGAGGTACAGCGGCGCGCCACCGGTCATCAGCACGCCGCGCAGCACGGGCATCAGCGGCTGTGGGGCTATCGCGAGGCCGGCGCGCGCCGCGATCGCGGACGCCACGACGTCGGCCTGCTGCGCGGCGAGGCCGCCGTGCTTGATCGGGTACGCGGTCACGTCGCCGGCGGCGTAGACACCGTCCAGACCGTGGACCTCGCCGAGGTCCGAGACGGGGATGAAGCCGTGCGCGTCGGCCGGCACGCCGGGGATTCGCGTCCCCTCGAGCAGCGGCAGCGCGACGACGCGCGCCGGTCGCAAGACTCGCCCGCTCGGCGCGAGCGTCAGCTCGCCGCCGTCGAGCTCGGCGAACGACGAGCCGTGGAAGCGGATGCCGGCGTCGTGCAGCAGCCGCGACAGCTCGTTGCTGATCGTCGAGCCGAACAGCGCCAGCGGCGCGCTCTCGGGGCTGACGATCGAGATCTCGACGGTCGCGTTCATGTCGTAGGCGCGCTGCGCGGTGAGCAGCGCGAGCTCGTACAACGGCAGCGGCCAGAAGGCCTGCGCCGGTGCGACGAAGGCGACCTCGTGCGTGTACCCCTGCTCGACGTCGCGCACGAGCCCGCGCAGCGTCTCGCCGAGCCGGCGGTCGTCGATCGTCAGCGCGCCCTCGAACGCCGGCCGCACGCGCGTGCCGCACGCGATGACGAGCGCGTCGTAGCCGATCGGCACGCCGCCGCGCGTCTCGACGCGCCGCTCTGCGGGGTCGACGGCGGCGAGCGCGCCGGTGACGACGCGCGCGCCGAACTCGGCGGCGACCTCGGCCAGCGCGACGTGGCGCAGGTGCTCGATCGTGAACGGCTCGGCGACGGCCATCGGGCGGTAGCGAAAGTCGCGGTCGGGGGCCAGCAGCGTGATCTCGACCCCGTCGCCGGCGAGCGAGCGCAGGGCCATCATCGTCTCGAGCGCGGCGACGCCGCCGCCGGCGACGAGGACGTGGAGGGGGTGGGTGGTCATGTCCGCCACGTTAGAAATCGCGCGCCACCCGCGCATCGGCGCAAAGCCGCTACCGGCAGCGGGAAAATACCGATAGAACGTTGACGTTCGAATGCAAGGGAAGGTTTCGTTTTCCGGGTCCCGGGGCACGGCACGGTGGACCCCGGAGAGAGGATCGACATGGCCACGCTCGACAAAGAGCGGTTCGAGCTGCACTTGCCGCCCCGCCACCAGGGCGCCGTTCTCGACCAAGACGAGGAGTGGTGCGAGATCGAGATACGCGGCGAGCGCCGCCGCATCCGGCTGCACGACTACGCGGCGATCTATGACGTCCCGGGCCTCTACGAGCAGCTCTTCGCGGAGAAGCTGCGCTGCACCTCGCCGCAGGTCGTCTGCGAGCTGCTCGGCGAGCAGCTCGACGCCGCGGGCGTGCGCCCGCCGACGATGGGCGTGCTGGACTTCGGCGCGGGCAACGGCATGATCGGCGAGGAGCTCGACCAGATCGGCTTCGGCACGATCGTCGGCATCGACCTGCTGCCCGAGGCGCGTGCCGCGGCGCTGCGCGACCGGCCCGACGTCTACGAGGACTACCACGTGCTCGACCTCACGGCGCTCCACGCCGGCGACCGCGCGGCGCTCGAGGCCCACGACGTCGACTGCCTGACGTGCGTCGCCGCGCTCGGCTTCGGCGACGTGCCGCAGCTCGCCTTCGCCGAGGCGTTCAACCTCGTCGCCGCGCCGGGATGGCTGGCGTTCAACGTGCGCGACAAGCTGCTCGAGGAGGAGCACCCCAACGGCTTCGGCGAGCTGATCGAGCGGATGCTCGTCGAGGGCGTCGTCGAGGAGTGCGCCCGCAGGCACTACACGCACCGCGTGTCGATCGCCGGCGAGCCGCTGGACTACATCGCGATCGTCGCCACGAAGGCCTGCGACATCCCGCTGGACTGGGTGCGCTGAGCGCCTCTCCCGGAGGGCCTCCGGGACGGCCGCGACGTTGGACATAGGTCCAGTGGCGGACGGGGGGCGATAGGAGCAATATGCATGGATGGATCAGCCTGTCGCCTCGATCGTCGCCGTAGCAGCGCCGTTCGGTCGCGACGTCGATGCGGGCCTCGGCTTCATCGCGCGCACGGTCGCGGCGGCACGCGCGCACGGGGCGAAGCTCGTCGTGTTCCCGGAGTGCGCGCTCGGTGGCTACCTGCGCGAGCCGATGCCCCACGAGAGCGCGCCCGAGATGCCGGAGGCGCTCGATCCCGGCGGGCCCGAGATCGCGCGGCTCGTCGCGATCGCCGGCGACGTCGTGATCTGCGCGGGCTACAGCGAGGCGGTCTCCGGAGGGCGTCCGTACAACTCCGCCGTCTGCGTCAGCGGCGACGGCGTGCTCGGCCATCACCGCAAGGTCCACCTGCCGCCGGGCGAGCGCTTCGCCTACGCGCCGGGCGAGTCGTTCGCGGCGTTCGACACGCCCGCGGGCCGGATCGGGATG
The DNA here is from genome assembly GCA_033855155.1 of Solirubrobacteraceae bacterium. Lineage (GTDB taxonomy): Bacteria > Actinomycetota > Thermoleophilia > Solirubrobacterales > Solirubrobacteraceae > CADCVQ01. The sequence goes on from JAWVGK010000174.1 coordinate 3,605, forward strand.
CTCATCTGCTACGACAAGCTCTTTCCCGAGGCGGCGCGCGCGCTGGCGCTCGACGGGGCCGATATCGTCGCGTCGCTGTCGGCGTGGCCGGTGTGCCGTCTGCGTCCGGCGCTGCGCATCGCCCAGGATCGCCAGACGCGGCACTTCAACGTCACCGACGTCAGCCGCGCGGTCGAGAACCAGGTCGTGTGGGTGTCCTCGAACCTCACCGGCACGGTCGGGCCGCTGCGCTTCCTCGGCAACGCGAAGGTCGTCGATCCGGACGGCGTCGTGCTCGCCCAGACCGGCGCTCGCGCCGGCACCGCGATCGCGAGCATCGACGCCGCGTTGGCCGTGCGCGAGGCGCGGCTGGGCATCGACCACCTCGCCGACCGGCGCCCGGCCGCCTACGGCGTCGCCGAGCTCGCGCCGGCCGTGTCGGCCGGGCTGTAGTGGTCGCGGCGCGGATGACGCTCGCCGCGGGCGGGTAGCGCGCGCGTATGTGCGGAATCGTCGCCGAGCACGGCACCACGGACCCCGAGCAGCTGGAGCGGATGCTTGAGCTGCTCGTGCACCGCGGGCCCGACGACAGCGGGTCGGTCCGCGTCGGGCGCAGCTGGCTCGGGCACCGGCGGCTGTCGATCGTCGACGTCGCGGGCGGGCGCCAGCCGCTCGTCAACGACGGCGAGGACGTCTGGCTCGTCGGCAACGGCGAGGTCTACAACCACGCCGAGGCGCGCGCCGGCCTGCACGGCGAGCATGCGTTCGTCACCGACTCCGACAACGAGGTCGCGCTGCACCTGCTCGAGGAGCGCGGGCCCGCGGGGCTGGCACAGCTCAACGGCATGTTCGCGTTCGTCATGGCGGCCGCCGACGGGCGCTTCGTCGCCGCCCGCGACCCCGTCGGCATCAAGCCGCTGTATTGGGCGCGGCGCGGCGAGCGCACGCGCTTCGCATCGGAGATGGTGGCGTTCGACGGCGACTGGCAGCCGTTCGTCGAGCCGTTTCCGCCCGGCTGCGCGTGGACGCCGCAGGATGGGCTGCTGCGCTTCGCCGCGGCCGTCCCCGAGGGGCTGCAGTGGATGCCCGGCCCGACCGAGGCCGGCGCCGCGGCGCCGTTGGAGGTGCTGCACGGCACGCGCGACGTGCTCGTCGAGGCGGTCGAGCGCCAGCTCATGGGCGACGTTCCGGTCGGCGTCTTCCTGTCGGGCGGCCTGGACTCGAGCCTCGTCGCGGCGATCGCCGCCCGCGTGCTGGCGCGCAGCGGCGAGCGGTTGCAGACGTTCGCGGTCGGGACCCCGAGCTCGCCCGACCTCGCGGCGGCGCGGATCGTCGCGGCGCACCTGGACACCGACCACCACGAGACGATCTACACCGCTCACGACGCGCTCGAGGCGCTGCCGGTCGTCGTGCGCGCGATCGAGTCCTTCGACCCGGCGCTCGTGCGCAGCGCGGTGCCCAACTTCCTGCTGTCGCGCTGCACGTCGCGGCACGTGAAGGTCGTGCTGACCGGCGAGGGCGCCGACGAGCTGTTCGCCGGCTATGCGTACCTGCGCGAGTTCACCGATCCCGAGCACCTGCACCGCGAGCTCGTGCGCACGATCGAGAGCCTGCACAACCTCAACCTCCAGCGCTGCGACCGCGTGACGATGGCCCATGGCCTCGAGGCGCGCGTGCCGTTCCTCGACCGCGAGGTCATCGAGTGGGCGCTGCGCCTGCCGCCGGGCTTCAAGCTCGCGGGTCCGGGGCAGCCCGAGAAGCGGCTGCTGCGCGAGGCGTTCGCGGGCTGGCTGCCGGACGAGCTGCTGTGGCGCGACAAGGCGGAGTTCGGCGACGGCAGCGGCGCGGCGGACGTGCTTACGGCGGCGATCGAGGCCGGCGTCTCGGAGGCGGACTTCGAGCTCGAGCGCGACGACGTGACGCCGCCGCTGCGCACGCGCGAGGAGCTCGCGTACTACCGGATCTTCCGCGAGCACCTCGCCGGCGTGCGCCCCGAGGCGACGATCAGCCGCTTCGCGACGGCGTAGCGGGCTCGACCGCCGCGGGCCTCGGGCTTTCCGTCGGAGGATGCGGGGACGGCGGGCGCGCGGCCTTGCGCGGTCACCCGATCCCATGTGACATCCGATGCATGGTCCATGATCGGTTCGTGCAACCGCGGCAGATCTACGCGAGCACGCTCACCCGACGCGAGCGCCGGTGGGCGCGGCGCCGCGCCCGCGGCGCGTTCGG
>JAWVGK010000175.1:0-3989 GCA_033855155.1 Solirubrobacteraceae bacterium
CGGCGTGATGGGCGCGGGCGCGCGCCGCGAGCCGCAGGAGGCGCTCGTCGGCGCGCTCTGCGAGCTGCTCGCCGCCGACCCCGCCGAGCCGCTCGCCGCGCTCGCGGAGGGCTGGCGCGCTTGAGCCCCGCGCGCGCTCGTGCGGACGCTCGCTACCCGGTCCTCACCACCGGGGCATCCGGCGCGCCGGCGGCATGTCCGACGCCGAACGCCGCGCCTCCGCGTAGATGAGCCTCGACGCCGCGGCGTTCGCCGACCTGCTCGCGGGCTACTGCCTCGAGGTCCAGCCCGGCCAGGAGGTGCTCGTGCGATCGACGACGCTCGCCGAGCCGCTGCTGCTCGAGCTCCAGCGCGCGATCCTCGAGCGCGACGCCTGGCCGCTGCTGCGCGTCGAGCTGCCGGGCGCGACGGCGGCCTTCCATCGCCAGGCGCTCGATCGCCACCTCGACACCTACCCGGAGGTCGCCTTCACCGAGGCGCGCAAGGCGCACGCGCAGCTCGCCATCCAGGCGTCGGAGAACACGCGCGCGCTCGTCGGGATCGACCCCGAGCGCCTCGCTCGCGCGTCGCGCGCCCGGAAGCCGCTGCGCGAGCAGACGCTGCGCAAGCGCTGGTGCACGACGCTGTGGCCGACGCAGGCCGGCGCCCAGCAGGCGGGCATGAGCCTCGCCGACTTCGAGCGCTTCGTGCGCCGCGCCCTGTTTCTCGACCAGCCCGACCCCGAGCGCGCGTGGGGCGAGCTGCGCGAGTTCCAGGCGCAGCTCGTCGAGCGCCTGCGCGGCGCGCGCGAGCTGCACATCGAGTCCGCCGCGGGTACCGACGTGACGCTGAGCGTCAAGGGCCGCACGTGGGTGAACTCCGACGGCAAGCGCAACATGCCCTCGGGCGAGGTCTTCACCGGTCCGCACGAGGCGAGCGCCAGCGGGATCGTGCGCTTCGACGTCCCCTCCTCGCCCGCGGGCGTCGACGTCGCGGGCGTCGAGCTGCAGTTCGACGACGGCGTCGTCGTCGGCGCGCGCGCCGAGCGCGGCGAGGAGTACCTGCAGCGCGCGCTGCAGACCGACGACGGCGCGAGGCGCCTCGGCGAGATCGGCATCGGCACGAACTTCGGCATCGACCGCGCGATCGGCGCCACGCTGTTCGACGAGAAGATCGGCGGCACCGTCCACCTCGCGCTCGGCCGCTCGTATCCCGAGACCGGCGGCAAGAACGAGTCCGCGCTGCACTGGGACCTCATCTGCGACCTGCGCCCCGGCGGGCGCTTGGTCGCCGACGGCGAGGTCGTCGTGCAGGACGGCCGCTTCGCGCTGTAGGTTGCGTGTCCCAGATGTCCTAGCTAGGGTGCTAGCTAATGCTCGTCGACATGCACGACGCGAAGACGCGGCTCAGCGAGCTTGTCGCCGCCGCCGAGAGCGGCGAGGAGGTGATCATCGGGCGCGGCGGCACGCCTGCGGTGCGCCTCGTCGCCGTCGACGTGCGGCATCGGCCGGTGCGCTTGGGGGCGCTCGCCGGGCAGATCGAGATCGGCGAGGACTTCGACGAGCCGCTGCCGGAGTTCGAGCCGTACACGTCGTGAGCGGCGTTCTGGTCGATACGCACATCGCGCTGTGGGCGTTGGGCGAGCCGACGTGCTTGACCGATCGGGAGCGGGCGCTGCTCGTCGACTCGGCCGTAGACCGTCGGCTGAGTCCGATGTCGATCTGGGAGGCGGCCATCAAGCGCGAGGCCGGCAGGCTGCGTGCGCCGCGCAACCTGGCTGCGCTGCTGGCCGCCGAGTTCCGCATGCTCGACGTCACCGCCGCGTTGCTGGAGGCGGCTGCAGAACTGCCGCGCCACGACGCCGATCCCTTCGACCGCGTTTTGATCGCGCATGCCCTGCACGAGGATCTCGCCGTGCTGACCCGCGACCGACGGTTCGCCGCCTACGGCGTACGGCTGGCCGCTTGAGCCGCCGATCTGCGCCGGGCGGGTCCGACCCGACGGCGAGCTACCCTTCGTGTCGTGGTAGCTGTCGACGAGCTCCTGCGGCCCTACGTCGACGCCGCCGGCTTCGATGAGGCCGCGGCGGCGCTCGACGCGCTCGCGCCCAGCAATGATCTCCCCGCGCGGCTGCTCGCGGACTGCTACGACGAGCTCGCCGAGGCGGCCGCCGAGGACGAGGAGTTCGAGCTGGCGGCGCGACTGCAACGACGCGCCGTGCAGCTCGGGTGCAGCCATCCCAAGATCGCGCGCGAGATGCTCGGCTGGTACCTGCTGAAAGAGGGCTCGACGCGCGAGGGCGAGGCGCAGTTCGCGGGCCTGCGGGCCGACTGGCCCGACGACGTCAGCGTCCTGATCACCCTCGGGCACGCACGATCGGACGCCGGGCTCCAGGACGCCGCGCTGCGCGCGTTCGACGAGGCCGTCGAGGTCGCCAAGCGCCTCGAGCTCGCCGACGAGCTCGACCACGCTCGCATCCAGCGCCGCGCCGAGCGCGAACACGTCGGCATGGCGCTCGACGAGGACGACCGCCTCGCTCCACCGCCGCGGCCGCTCGTCGACGAGCGGATCGCCTGGACGCTGGCGTGGTTCGCGCCCGACCAGCACGCCGCCGCACTGGCCCGCTGGCCGTCGCTGCACGAGGATCTCGCCGACGTCGCCGCCTACAACTCGCGCTTGGAAGGCCACCTGCGTCTCCTGCATCGCGAGACCCCGCGGCGCCCGAGCATCGCGCCGCTGGACGTCGAGGAGCTCACCGCCTGGGCCGCCGGCGCCGGGCTCGACCCCGACAGTGGCGCGGCGCGCAGCCGGTTCGCGGCCGAGCTCGCGAGCGACGGTCGCGCGCTCGCCTGGCCGCCGGGCCGCAACGACCCCTGCTGGTGTCGCTCCGGACGCAAGTACAAGCGCTGCTGCGGCGGCGGCTGATCGTGGCGGTGGGGGTGTGGCGCAGAACGTCCCGTAAAGGGGCGTTGTGAACCAGACCCCCCAGCACCGGCGGTCGAGAGGGCGCTCCTCGACGAAACAGTCGCGCCTCGCGCGGCGCTGGCACCGCCGCCGCGCTCAGCCCGACGCCACCGCCGCGCCCTGCAGTTCGTCCGCGAACGTGTCGGAGGTCATCACGTCGGAGAACATCGGGTAGTCGAAGCGGATCGCGTTCTCGTGCTCCTCGGCCGACGTCGCCGCGACACAGTCCGACAGCGTGATGACCTCGTAGCCCTTCTCGTAGCCGGTGCGCATCGTCGACTCGACGCAGCAGTTGGTCAAGAAGCCGCCGAGCGCGATCGTCGTGATGCCGCGGGCGCGCAGGATGAAGTCGAGGTTCGTGGTGGCGAACGTGTCGAGTCCGCGCTTGCCCTCGACGATCACGTCGCCGTCCCGGGGCGCCAGCGCATCGACGATCTCCGCGCCCCACTCGCCCTTGACGAACGCGGTCGAGTCCACGACGCCCTTGAGGATCCCGTAGGGGTGCTCCGACAGCTCGCCGTATCCGGGCGCGAACGTGATTGGCGCATGGACGATCGTCGCGCCGGCCGCGCGCGCCGCGGCCACGAGCCGGCGCGTGTTCTCCAGCATGCCGGTGCTCTGCATCACGTCCTGGACGGCGCCGTGCAGGGCGCCACCCTCCGAGGTGAAGTCGTTCTGGTACTCGATCAGGACGACGGCGGTGCGCTTCGGGTCGACGGGCACGGGACGCTCCTTTCGCTGAAAAACGATGTTCCGCCGACTCTAGCCATCGACCGAGGGCGCGCGACCGCTTGGTGAGGGCGGGGCGCGGGGGCGCTCGCGGGCGGCCGCGCCGCCGTCGGCATCGACCGGCACCCACGCCGCGCGCATGTCCACGCGGGCGCCGCGAAACGGCACCTGCTCGGCCTCCAGCAGCCGGCGCTGGCGCTCGCCCTTGGCCAGCGAGCCGTCGGCGCGCACGACGCGTTGCCACGGGACCGTCGCGTCCTCGCACGCCGACAGCGCGGCGCCGGCGCGGCGCGGAGCCCCTGGGCAGACGTCGCCGT